>NZ_NCWQ01000072.1:0-52629 GCF_002156885.1 Flavobacterium sp. AJR
TATTAACGCTGGTTTGTTTCTGAAAAAAAGAAAAAATAACTGCTGATTCGCTATATTATTATGTAATTTCTTAATTTTTTTTCAAGTTTTAGTTTGTATTGATATTTAGAGTATTAGCAGTTTTATTGGGTTTTAAGAAAAGGTATTGAATTAATGAGAAATTGAGAAGAAAAATTTTTAACGTTTTTTTTGGATATGTTATTATTTTACATACATTTATCACATAAACGATAAAATGCCACACTTTGTCGATTATTTATAATTGATATAAATTATTTTTAATTAAAAAATCCAGATTAATGAATCCAAATTTACAAATTGAACTTAGACGTTTTATTTCTTCAAATGTTGTTTCAAAACTGAATAAATTTTATTTTGAAAATGACGCCTTATTAATTAAAGCTATTGATGCTTCTATCGGAACTATCTTAATAGGAGTTTATAATAAAATACACGAAGTCAGTTTGTATAATGAGTTGGTAGAGATTGTTGGGAATACAGATTTTTATAAAGAAATAGATTTTGAATCCGGAAGACTATTATCAGTCGATGAATGTTATAAAGACGAAGGCAATAAGTTATTAAAACGAATTTTTGATAACAAAAAGGGGCGAATTACCGAAATGGTCTCTAACGAAGTAGGTATTAAAAGCGAAACTGCTCGCGAAGTATTAAATTTTTCAGCACTATTAGTTCTTTCTTATTTTAGCTATAAAAAGCAAGTGCAAGAAGATCTCCAATTATTGCTAGAAGAGCAAAAAAGAGGTGTTTTAAATAGTATTCCTCTCGGAATCAAAATTATCTTAGGTTTTTCATCTTACGAAGTTGTCGAAGAAAAAAGGAAAACCAGATTTTCAAACTCAATTTTCAATCACATTTTTTCAAATAGTAATTCTTAAGAACTGTCTTTCGTTTTTAAGTCAAAAAAAAATCCCATTTTACATTTTGTAAAATAGGATTCTCTCGTTTATGTATAATTTGAAGATTTATACGTTCTTCAAATTGATAACTTCTTGTTCTGTTAAAAAACGCCAGTTACCTCTTGGTAAATTCTTTTTGGTTAAACCAGCAAAAGATACACGGTCAATACGTAAAACATCATATTCAAAGTGTTCGAAGATAGCACGAACTACTTTTACATTTGATGAACGTAACTTTAACCCAATTTCGCTTTTTGGCTCATTGTCGATATAGCTAATGTCTTCAACAAAAACACGGTGTCCGTCAAGAACTAATCCTTTGTTTATTTTTTCTAAATCTTCAAATTTCAAGTTTTTATCTAATGAAACCTGGTATATTTTAGATGATTTCTGACTTGGTAAAGTAAATTTACGAAGCATATCAGTATCATTTGTAAACAATAATAAACCTGTAGTGTTTTTATCCATTCTACCAACTGCAGCAATCTTTGCATTAGTCGAACCACGAACCAATTCTAATACGTTACGGTATTCCTGACCTTCGTCAAAAGCAGTCGTAAAGTTTTTTGGTTTGTTTAATAAGATGTATTCTTTCTTTTCTGGAGTTAAAGTTGCTCCGTCAAAATTTACTGTATCTCCTGGTTTTACTAAGTATCCCATTTCTGTAACAGGTACTCCGTTTACTTTTACATTCCCAGATTGGATGTAGATATCTGCATCACGACGAGAACATGCGCCAGAATTAGCAATATATTTGTTTAAACGAATCTCATCAGCAGCCTTTTGTCTTTTAGGTGCTTGATTCGGTTTTTTGGCAGCTTTTGCAGCAGCTTCTTCCTCTACTTTAGTAATCGGTTTCGCTTTTTTTGGCCCTTGTGCACGCTTTTGCATGGCAGGTTTTGGCTTATTTGAGTTAGGTCTTGAGCTATTTGCTCTTGGTCCTTTTCCTTTATTATTGCCTTCCTTATTATTCATAAATCCTGTAATTTGTGCAAAGATAGTTTATTATTGGTTAATAGCAGTAACTTGATTGTTGTTAGATTACTAGCTTTTAATACTATTACCAGCCTTTTAATTGAAAATAATCTAAAAATGCTGAAAATTTTAAATCAATTATATTTTTAAAAGTAAAGTTTTTCCATGCCACAAAACACTTGGATTAATAAGTACAATACAAAACACTCCCGAAACGATAAGAAATTTTAAAACATTGTGCAGAAGTAAAAATTGTGTCTTAGAATTTGATTTCCAAAGGTAAAGTAAGAAAAATATTAAAACAATAAAGCAGATGTAGAAATAAATGTCCATATAACCTACATCATATATTTCGATTAGAATGTAAACGGGAACAATAGTAAGAAAAGTTAAAAAGGTAATAATCTTTTTTGAAGTTCTCTCGCCATAAAGAATTGGAATGGTTTTGTAATTATTAACCAAGTCTCCTTTTAGGTTTTCTAAGTCTTTTATCATCTCACGAATAAGCAATAATAAGAATAGAAAAACAGCATGAGCAGAAATTACTGCAAAATGGCCTCTTTGGTTTTCTAAATCATCAAAAGAAATTTGATTGTAAAAATATACTAATATCGCAAAGAATGGTAAAACAGCAAGTAAGGCAGCCGTTAAGTTACCGATTAATGGATACTTTTTTATTTTATGTGAATAAAACCAGATTAAGAATATATATGCCGAAAAGAATAAAAATGCCCTCCAGGACACAATCAGCGCCATTAATGAGCCAATGAAGTTTAGTGTGAAATATACGCTCAGTTTTGTTTTTTGACTTACTAGTCGATCCAACATTGATTTGTTTGGACGATTTATTAAATCTTTCTGACTGTCATAAAAATTATTAATAATATAACCTGCTGCAATAGTAATTGCCGAAGCAAAAACAATTAAAAATAAATTGAAGTCAAGTAGTATGTCAAGCGCCCTTTTTTCGGGAGCCAAAATAAATATTGCCGATAAGTATTGTGCTAAAACGATAATAGGAATGTTGTAGCCTCTTATTACAGAGAACAAACTTATTATTTTCATCGCTAAGATTTTATTCTGTCGGCTTAACATTTCTTTTGTTAGAGGTTAGTGTTCTTTGTAGGATACAGATTATATATTGGTTTTAAAATTACTAAAGTACATCTTTTAATAATTTTGAAGAGCCATATCCCAATTTTCTTATGCATACTAAAGCCTCTTTTTGTGATATTGTGGTTTCTTTTATTCTTTCTTTTTCCATAAAATAGATAGAACCACTCCACGGACTTGGGGCATTTGGGATAAAAACCGTGCAATGTTCTTCGTCGATTTGTTCTATTAAAAAAGCAAATTGCCATCCATCATCTACACGAGCCAAAACAACTTTTAAGTCTTTAGAATTTTCAAGCCCTATGATGTTTTCATTCATGTTCTTCATAAACGAATATCCAGGGATAAGACTTAAAATACTAGTTTCTAATTTAATAATTAAGATTTTTGCTTGTTTGGTTCGAGCTAATAATCCAGCCAAAAAACAAATTAATATAATAATTAGTAGGCCTATTAATTCTTCTAGTGCCATTCCTAATACTCTCACTTTGGGTAAATTGCTAACTAACGGAATGGTAATCTTTTGTAAAATGTGATAGCCTTTCTCAAAAAGGACCAGGATTATGGCTAATGGAATCAGAAAAAGAATTCCGCCTACAAAAGTTGACTTGAGGATGCTTAAAATACTTTTCATATTAAATAACTTGCTAGATTGTGATAATTTTTAAAGAAAAAAAGGCACGTTAGTGGCATTTAATTTTTAGAGTCGAATATATATCGACTCTAAAAATTGTAACTATTTAATATTCTAAAATCTTAGAATTTGTATTCAGTATTTAAAATTGGTAAACTACTTCTAGTTTGTAGTCTTTTAATGATTGCTTAGCGCGTTCTAAATCTTGGGTAAAACCAAGAATATAACCTCCACCGCCAGAACCACATAATTTTAGGTAATAATCATTTGTGTCAATACCATTTTGCCAAATACCATGAAACTGTTCTGGAATCATAGGTTTGAAATTATTCAAAACTACTTTTGATAATTTTTTGGTATTACTAAATAAAGACTTCATATCGCCATGTAAAAAATTCTCTACACAAGCATCAGTATATTTTACAAACTGGTTTTTTAGCATAGTACGGAACCCTTTGTCTTTTAGGTTTTCCATAAAAATATTTACCATTGGAGCAGTTTCACCAACAATTCCTGAGTCTAATAAAAATACAGCTCCTTTTCCGTCAAAACTTTGATTAGGAATTCCAGTTGCCTCAATATTATCTTTAGAGTTTATTAAAATCGGGATGCTCAAGTAACTATTTAATGGATCTAAACCAGAACTTTTTCCGTGGAAAAAACTTTCCATTTGAGAAAAAATAGTTTTTAACTGTAATAATTTCTCGCGAGTTAAATTTTCTAGAACCGTGATTTTATTTTGAGCATATTTATCATAAATGGCAGCTACAAGTGCACCGCTGCTTCCAACTCCATATCCTTGTGGGATACTTGAGTCAAAATACATTCCTGTTTCAACATCATTCTTTAAAGTAACCAAATCAAAAGTAACCAATTCTGGTTGTTCTGCTTGTAATGTTTCAAGGTATGATGTAAATCTGCTTAAACTTGCATTTGAAGAAATGGCTTCTGCCGAAGGATTTTCGGTTCTCTTCAGTGCGCCATTGTAAAAATTATAAGGAATAGACAAACCTTTAGAGTCACGAATAATTCCGTATTCTCCAAAAAGTAATATTTTCGAGTAAAATAATGGTCCTTTCATATATTTATTTAATGTCTTTCTTAATTCTGTTTGGGTCTTGTCGTGTGTCGAAAAATGTAATTATTTCGACTCTTTTTGTGTTGAATTTATAATATATTGTTGTTTGCTTAGACAAGACACATTTGTGATAGTTTTTATTTAGTTCCGATTTAGGAAAAATTTCAGGTTCTATTTGTATTAGATAAATTACTTTGTCCAGATTTGATATAAATTTATTTTTTACTTTTTTTGACCATTTAATTTCTAAGTATTCAAATAATTTAAATAAACTTTTTTCTGCATTTTTTGAAAAGATTATTGTTCTTTTCATTAACGATGCTTTTTCATCATATCTTCATACAAAACAAATTCACCTCGTTCAATTTGTCTTTCCCCTTCTTTAATTTCTTCTTTTTGTTCATCAGTTAAATCGTCCCACCAATCTTTTTTCTTTTTGGTTAACAATTTTTTGACCGCCAAAATGATTGAAAGGTCATCTGTACCTTCCAGAATATCTATCACTTCACGTTTTTCTAATTGAATGTCCATGATCTAAATTTTAATTAAAGATACGAAAATTATAATGCAATTGAACCCAATCCAATTTCGTCGCAAAGGTACTGACCATTCTGACAAAATACAACTAAATCGTCCTGAATAAATTGTAAGACTTTTGCGCTAACGTTTTCGGGATACAAAACATGAACATTTGCTCCTGCATCTAGTGTAAAACAAACAGGGATTTTAGTTTCGGCTCTAAATTTCCAAATTGCGTTAATAATCTGCAGAGTATTTGGTTTCATTAAGATAAAATACGGCATTGATGTCATCATCATAGCATGTAATGTCAATGCTTCGCTCTCAACAACTTTGATGAATTCGTCCAAATCTCCAGTTTTAAAAATAGAAATTAGTTTATCTAAGTTTTCATGCGCTTGTGCAAAACGTCTTTCGGCATAAGGATGGTTGTGCATTAAATCATGACCTACAGTACTCGAAACTTGTTTTTCGCCTTTATCAACTAATAAAATAGTGTCTTGGTAATTTTTAAAGTTTTCATGAATTGTATTTGGAAATTCTACTCCAAATAAATCAGAACTTCCTTTTATATTTGCTTGATTTCCCCAAACAACTACGCTTCCTTTTACACTTCGGCAAGCACTCCCTGAACCTAAACGGGCTAAGAAAGAAGCTTTTTGAAAGAAATAATCATCGGTCATTTCTGGGTTTAAAGTTTTTTCTAAGCTCATAAAATTCATTGCCAAAGCTGCCATTCCAGATGCCGATGAGGCTATTCCTGAACTATGCGGAAAAGTATTTTGAGTGTCAATTGTAAAATGATACTCTTTCAGGAAAGGGAGATAAACGAAAACACGTTCCAAAAATTTCTGTATTTTCGGTTTGAAATCTTCTTTTGGTTTTCCTTCAAAAAGTAAATCGAATGAGAAATTATCAGTTGAAATGTCTTTTTTAGCGAAAGCTAGTTTAGTAATTGTTTTACAATTGTTTAAAGTAAAGCTTACTGAAGGATTTGCCGGAATTTGATTGTCTTTTTTTCCCCAATATTTTACCAAAGCAATGTTACTTGGAGCGCTCCACTCAAAATTGCCTTGATCTATAGTCGAAGTATATTTTTTTGGAATAAAATCGTTTGCTGTAAACATAAAAATATAAAATTTACGCAAAGATACTTTTTTTGAATTATACCTTTTGCACTTTTTGATAGGCTATAAAAATGTTTACCTTTATTAACTCAAAAAAAGAATATAAAATGAATAAAATCACTCGAATTTTAGCTGTTGTTGTTACTTGTCTTGCTATTGGATATTTTTCGGGAATTGTTACCAGAACTAGTGTTGATACTTGGTATCCGACTTTAATCAAGCCAAGCTTTAATCCGCCTAATTGGGTTTTTGCACCAGCTTGGAGTCTGTTATATCTTTTGATGGGGGTTGCAGCTGGATTGGTTTGGGACCGAATAGAATATGAAAAAGAAGCAGTTAAAAATGCATTGGTTTTCTTTGCAATTCAATTGGCTCTAAATGCTTTGTGGTCGTATTTATTCTTCGGATTAATGAATCCGTTATTAGCGCTTCTTGAAGTTTTTGTTCTTTGGCTGATGATTTATGAAACACTTTTAAAATTTATAAAAATCAATAAAATCGCTGGTTATTTATTAGTTCCTTACTTGCTTTGGGTAAGTTACGCCACAGTTCTGAATGCTAGTATCTGGTGGTTGAATAAGTAATCCTGAGTAGCAGTTTACAGTTGCGGTATTCAGTCTCAATCAAGAAACTGAGACTGTTACTGAATACTTTAAACTTTTTTCACAGTTTCTTAAACATTTCGTTTTTTGCATACAAAAAATCCATTGTAGCTAATACATTATTGTTTTCTAAAAGGTTCTTGGATCTTGGATCAGCATCGCAAAATTCAATAAAAAGGTCTTTTTCCTCGGGTTTTAACTTTAAATTTTTGGTGAAAAAATCTGAAGGTATTGATTTTGCTATAAGTTTTTTGAAATCAGTTTCCGAAGTTTTCTTTTTAAGTTCTTCCTTATCTTTTTTAAATAAATTAAAAAGGCCTGTTCCCATTCGGGTGAAGTCCATACCATTTGGAATAGTTCCGTCGTAAACGCCAGTATATTTTTGTAAAGATCCAGCTTCTTTATAGAGTTTTACGTTGTCTAGATCTTTTTGAGAAATTTTTACAGGATTAAATTTCATAGTAGTTACGACTACTTCATCTAATTCTTCGGCTTTGATAGCCATATTAACAATAATATTATTTTTATCAATATTGGCCTGAGTTATTTTTAGTCTTGTGAAAAAGTAATCTTTAGAGAAAAAAAGTAGACTATCTTTTACTTTTACCGGAATGGAAAACTCTCCCAAAGCATTTGTTCTGGTGCTGGTTTTCGCTGTTTTATTAATAACTTCTACTTCTTTAAGAGGATTGTTGTTGGAAAAAACTTTTCCGTGGAGTAATTTTTCAGTTTGAGAAATGCTAAGTTGATAGGTAAGTAACGAAATTGTTGTAAGTAATTTTACTTTCATATATGGTTAATTGGTTGAAAGTAAAATTATTAGAATTGTCTTAACTAAAACTTATAGAATGTTTAAAGTCTTGTTAATTCGGTTTTTAAATCATCAGTCTCAATGTTATTACCAGTCGTAGTTCTTAGAGTTGAAAACTGCGACTGGTACTGAATACTAAATTGCAGAAATTTTATTCACGAATCGAGCTAATTCACCGTTATTTATTAGAACAGGGCCATGACCAAAACATAATATTTTTGGGTTTAACTTGGCTAGTTTTTTTATGGATTCCCTATTTTTTTGTTGATTGGTTGTAAACAAGTTTGGCGGTTCATGTAATCCAAGAACAGTGGTTAATAAATTCATGTTAGTCATTACATCACCAACTATAAGAACACCATCGTGTTCTCTAAAAAAAGATAAATGCCCGCTGGAATGCCCAGGAGTTTCAATTACAGTAAATCCGCCTACGATATCTCCTTCTTTAATAATTTTGGATACTTGACAACCTTTTCCAGCCCAGACTTTTGCCTGAAAATTAGAAATTATATTATTTGGATTTGGGTATTCAATAGTTACATTTCCGCTTTCGGCCGCTTGTTTTTCGGGTTCACTACACCATAATGGGATTTTTAAAGTATCACAAATGATTTTACTGCTTCCCTGATGATCGGCATGAGCATGGGTGAGTACGTGGGTATTTACTTTTTTATTTTTTATAGCATTTAAAATTTTGGATGCCGAGCTTCTTATTCCTGCATCAATAAGTACATCTTCAATTAAATAACAATTAATACTGTTTCTGGGTAATACCGGTATTTGGTACACATTTTTGGCTACGTTTTTCATTTTATCAAATTTTATTATTGACAAAGATGAAAAACGAAAATACTAACCTATTTGATAAATGTTAAGAAATGCTTTGTCTAATGCGACTTAAAGATTCGGGTGTAATACCCAAAAAAGATGCAATGTATATAAGTGGTGTACGCTTGATAATCTTTGATGGTGCGGTTTGTAAAAAAGTAAGGTATTTTTCTTTGGCAGGAATCATTTGTAGTTTCAATAATCGATCTGCCATGCATAGGTAGTTTTGTTCGGCCAGAATTCTTCCAACACGTTCCCAATTAGGAATTTCATTGTATAATTGTTGCATTCTTTGATGGCTTATCGAAAGAACTTCGCATTCCTCAATACATTGTATGTTTTCGAAAGAATGAGTTTGGTTTATAAAACTGGAGTAGGAGGCAATAAAGCCATCATCACAGCTTAAGTAGGTCGTTATTTCTTTTCCGTTTTTTAAATAATAAACTCTGGCGAGCCCTTTAATAATGAAATAAATTTTATTGCTGGTTTTCCCAATAGTAGCTAAATATTCTTTGGCTTCAATTTTATCATATTCAAAACAAGAAACAATCTTTTTAATTTCGTCCTCGGTAAATGAAGCGATTGCTTGTATTTGTTTTTCTAATGAAATTGAATTCATAGTTAAGTCTTTTAGATACTATTTGCTACAATAAAACCACTTGTCCATGCATTCTGAAAATTAAATCCACCAGTAATTGCATCGATGTTTACAATTTCTCCAGCGAAGTATAAGTTTTCATGAAGCTTGCTTTCCATCGTTTTAAAGTTGATTTCTTTTAAATCGATTCCGCCTGCGGTTACAAATTCTTCTTTAAAAGTACTTTTTCCGTTTACCTGGAAAGTTCCATTTGTTAACTGATTAGCTAAATTCTGAAGTTGAACTTTAGATAAATCTGCCCATTTGGTTTCTACTTCTATATTAGAAGCCAAAACTAAACTTTCCCATAATCGATTTGGGAAATCGAAAGGGGACTTTTTGGAAACAGCTTTTTTGGCGTGTTCTTGTTTTAGATCTTTTAGAATCTTTTCGGCATCTTCGGTATCAATATCATTTAACCAATTTACAAAAATCGTAAACTGATAATTTTTGTCATGCAAAATACGTGCTCCCCAAGCCGAAAGCTTTAAGATTGCCGGACCACTCATTCCCCAATGGGTAATTAATAATGGACCTGTTGATTCCAGTTTGGTGTCTTTTACCTTTACTGTAGCTTGTGCAGCAACACCAGGTAACTCTTTTATTCTTGGGTCTTTTATATTAAAGGTAAATAGGGAAGGGACAGGGCTTACTATGGCATGCCCAAAAGTTTGTAGCATTTCCCATATTTTAGGATTGCTTCCTGTTGCTAAAATCAATTTTTCGGCTATATAATTCTGGTTTTGCGTTTCGATTTTCCAGAAGTTTTCTTTCTTAAAGATAGATTGTACGCTTTGACCCGTAAGTACTGTGATTCCTAATTTTGCGGTTGCTTTTAAAAAGCAATCAATGATAGTTTGTGAAGAATTAGATACTGGGAACATTCTTCCGTCATCTTCAATCTTTAGTTCTACACCATGTTTTTCAAACCATTCTATGGTATCTCCGGAACAAAACTGATGGAATGGTCCTCGTAGTTCTTTTTCGCCACGCGGATAAAATTTAACCAATTCATTAGGCTCAAAACAAGCATGAGTTACATTACAACGACCACCACCAGAAACGCGAACTTTTGTTAGTACTTCGGAACCACGTTCTAAAATAGCGACTTTTAATTTTGAGTTTTTCTCTACAATATTAATTGCTGTAAAAAATCCTGCTGCTCCGCCACCTACTATTATTATATCAAAATTTTGAGTCATATTTTTATTTTAACCTCTAAGTATCTTTGTCAAAGTTTTGAACTTTGACAAAGATTAATTGGATGTTGATTTTTATATTCTATCTGGGAAATCACTAATGATTCCGTTTATGTTGTATGTTTTTATTCTTGCAATGTCTGCTGCTTCATTGACTGTCCAAGGAAAAATCTCAAATCCTTTTTCTTGTATTTGTATTGCGTTCTCTTTGCTTAACAAATTAAAATCAGGATTAATTGCTTTTGCTTTTATCGCTTCTGCAAAAGTAATAGCCGAGTCAATATCAGTTTCGGTTAAAACGCCAACGGGTATTTTCGGATTTAGTAAAACTATTTCTTGTAAAAAATCCCATTCGAAACTTGAAACAATAAAAGAATTGTAATTCCAGTTTTTTTCCGAAACGTATAATTCGATTAATACAGCTACAGCATTGGCAGTTCCTTGACCTTTTAATTCTATATTAATAAAACATTGCTGGTTTACTAATTCAAAAACTTCTGGTAATGTTGGAATTTGCTGCTCTTTTTCTGTTCGGAACGCTTTTAATTGCTGCAAAGATAATGTATTTACAAATCCTTTTCCGTTGGTAGTTCTGTCTATTGTTTCATCATGAATTACAATAATATGACCATCAGAACTTAGGTGTACATCTAGTTCTATTCCGTCAGCATTTAAGTCTAATGCTTTTTGAAAGGCCTTTAAGGTGTTTTCGGGTTCGTAACCTCTTGCGCCACGATGTGCTATTTTTAGCATTTATTGAGATTTATTGGCAAAGGTCGGAAAAAATAGATTTGTTGCGTATAGTTTTACCACAAAGAGCGCAAAGTTTTACGCAAAGTCCGCAAAGCTTTAATTAAAAAAAGAATAGCCACAGATTATAATGATTCATACAGATTTCAAAAATCCATTTTATCATTATAATCTATGGCTAAAACCTTGTGTTTAGATTTTAACTTTTATTCTAGTTCTAATACTATTGCAGATTTTGGTTCTAGAGTAATTTCAGATGTTAAATCGAACGTTTTTCCTGTAAGGATGTCTTTTCCTGATTTAAAGTTTTTGATGTTTTCTTTAAAACGATTTGTTTTAAGAGATTGCGCTGTAGCATTGTTATTAAAAACAACCATTACAGTTTTAGCATCAGTATATCTAAAATAAACATAAGTATTATTCTCAGGGATATAATGTGTCATTTTTCCGAAATGAACGGCTTCGTTTGATTTTCTCCATTTGAATAATTTTGAAGTAAAATCGAAATATTTAGCTTGTTCTGCTGTTCTTCCTGCTGCGGTAAAAGCATTGTTTTTATCGCCATTCCATCCGCCAGGGAAATCTTGACGAATATCAGCATCGCCTTTGCTTTTATCACCACCCATTCCGATTTCTGAACCATAATACAATTGCGGAATTCCACGAACAGTTGCCAATAAAGTCATTGCCAATTTGTATTTTACAAAATCATATTTGTAAACATCATTGATTCTATTTGTATCGTGATTTTCTGCAAAAACCAAAATATTGTCTGGGTTTGGATATAGATAATCTAATGCAAAATTGTTGTAGAATTTAATCATTCCGTTATCCCAAGTTGCTTCACTTTCGTTAAAAGCAGAACCAATTTGATTATGTAATGTAAAATCCATTACACTTGGTAAATTAGAATTGTAGTTTTCAATCGCACCTATTTTACTGTCTTTTTGCCAAAAGGCTAAATTTGCCTGATTGTGCATCCAGATTTCTCCAACAATATTAAAGTTTGGATATTCATTAGTAATTGCTTTTGCCCAATTTGCCATCGCAGCAGGATCTGAATAGTTGTAAGTGTCTACTCTAAATCCGTCAAGATCCGCATACTCAATCCACCAAATCGCGTTTTGAGTTAGGTATTTTGCTACTAAAGGATTTTTTAAATTTAAATCTGGCATTGAAGGCACGAACCAACCATCAATGCAAACTTCCTGATCTAATTTTGAGGCGTGGATATCCGTAATTACTTCACGTCTGTGATGCGTCTGTGTGAAAGTTTCAAATTGATTGAACCAAGTTTTTGTTGGCATGTCTTTAATCATCCAATGCGTGATTCCCCAGTGATTGGTTACATAATCCATTACTAGTTTCATGTCTTTTTTATGCATTTCTGCAGCAAGACGAACATAGTCTTCATTGGTTCCGTAGCGAGGATCTATTTTATACACATCCGATTGTGCGTAGCCATGATACGAATGTTGTTTGTCATTGTCTTCGTTTAAAGGCGTATTCCAAATAGTTGTTGCTCCTAATGACGAAATATAATCCAGGTTTTTGATGATTCCTTCGACATCACCACCATGACGTCCGCTTGGGTCTTGTCGGTTTCCTTTTTCTGTTAGAGTAGCATTAGTATCATTTTTAGAGTTTCCATTTGCAAAACGATCTGGCATGATTAAATACATCACATCCGATGCATCGAAACTTTTGCGTTGAGCAGAATTTTCTCTTCTCTTTTTTAAAGAATATTTTTGTGTAAATGCAACTTTGTTTTTGTTTTTAAATGAAAAAACTAACTCAGATGCAGGAATGTCTTTAGTGTCGATTGTTACGAAAATGTAGTTAGGATTTTCGGTTTTTTTAATGTCTTTAATAGTTACATTATTAGAAACAGAAGGTTCGTATTGGGCTATGTCTTTTCCGTAGAACATAATCTGTAGTTCTGGATTTTTCATTCCTGCGTACCAGAATGGCGGCTCTACTTTCTGGATTTGCGCTTTCGCGGAAGCGGAAAACAACAAAACCATTAGTATTAGGTTTTGGAATAATATCTTGTAAAATTTCATGTTTTTTCGTTTTTAGTTTGTATTGAGGATTTAGTAAGATGATTGCTTTAAAAATCATTACGAATTAAATCATCATTAATTATCATTAAATTTCCAGAAATAATAGACTCATGAACAATATCTTTTCCAAATTTTCTTTCTAAAACAGAAAGCACTTTTTTTCTTTGGATTTCATTGTTTATTATTATGTATCGAATGTTTTCTAAAGAATTTAATGATAAAGTAAATTCAGGTAAATGAGGTTTTTTTTGATATTTTGTTTCCTTTAATTTTATGAATTCATCTTTAGATAATAATCGGTCATTAATCAAATTAGGAATATATCTCCATTCTCTTTCATGATAAGTTCTGATTACTTTTCCTTTATAAATTGTTTTCCAATTTTTGAAAAATTGAATTGCTGGAATTGCAATGTCTCGAATGCTTTCTAAATTTTTATCATATTCTGTATAATCAAAATCTTTGAAATCTTTTTCTAAATTTTCTAATGTTTTATTATCAAACATTTTCTGTAACATACTAGAAAAATGCATTTGAAGAAGCTTTGAATGAATGTCTTTAAATGGTGTTGTTTCATGTATATAAACAACAGGAGAAATAGAATTTTTTATAGCCCATTCTAAACTCATTCCTATTCCAAATTTTCCATATCTCATATATAAATCAACATCTCTTAAAGGAATATTACAGAAGCTTGTCATTGGAATGTAATAATCAATATCATTTATTTTTTCAGCACAGAAAGAAGGAGAAAATCCATCTCTTAAAATTTTTAAGAGAAATTCAAAATTGTTTGTGTAATGAACAATATGATTGATTTCCTTTTGGTTAAAGGTAAGATCTACATTTTCTGTTTTTTTGAGCTTCTTCATGGGTGTATTGAATTATAAATTTACAATCCTAAAAATAGTACAAAAAGAGCTGGCTCTATGAAATAAAATGATATTAAAAAGACAAGTAATCTTGGAGAAAATCACTTGTCTTTTTTAAGTTTTATTTAGTTTCGATTATGCTAATTGCATAACCACCACCTGGAACAGATAACTGTGATAATTTTGATTTATTTGTTACAGCTATTTTCTTGATAGTGTAAGCTTGAGGATTTGTTTTGTAGTGTGCATCTTTTGCATCAGCATAAATAGTTGCTGTGTATTTCTTTCCTTTTTCAAGGAAATCAAAGTTGATGTTTGATGTACGACTAACATCTCCGTTTACATTACCTACAAACCAGTTGTTAGTACCTTTTGCTTTACGAGCTACAGTAATATAATCACCTGGTTCTGCTTCAATATATTTACTTTCATCCCAATCGATAGCAACATCTTTGATGAATTGGAAAGCATCTGCAAATTTGTTGTAGTGCTCAGGAAGATCGGCTGCCATTTGTAATGGGCTGTACATAGTAACGTATAATGCCAATTGATTAGCAATTGTACTGTTTACATGCGATTTGTTATCAGGATTAAGTTTGCTAATGTCCATTTCGAAAATACCTGGAGTATAATCCATTGGTCCACCAATTAATCTTGTAAATGGTAAGATTGTTACGTGATTTGCTTTAGATCCACCAAATGCTTGGTATTCTGTTCCTCTTGCAGATTCGTTACCGATTAAGTTAGGATATGTTCTGCTAATTCCTGTTGGGCGAACTGCTTCGTGTGCATTAACCATAATTTTATATTCGGCTGCTTTTTCCAATGCATATTGGTAATGGTTTACAATCCATTGGTCATAATGATTTTCTCCTCTAGGCAAAATATCACCTACGTAACCACTTTTTACAGCATCATATCCATTGTCTTTCATGAATTGGTATGCTTTGTCCATATGACGCTCGTAGTTACGAACTGAACCTGAAGTTTCGTGGTGCATGATGATTTTTACACCTTTAGATTTTGCATAAGCGTGTAATCCTTTTACATCAAAATCCGGGTAAGGAGTTACAAAATCAAAAACATAATCTTTTGAATGTCCAAACCAGTCTTCCCAACCTTCATTCCAACCTTCTACAAGTACGGCATCAAAACCATTTTGAGCAGCAAAGTCAATGTATTTTTTTACGTTAGCATTAGTTGCTCCGTGAGTTCCGTTTGGTTTTGCTTTAGAGAAATCAGAAACTCCAAGTTGTACCGTTGGGAAATCGTTAGTGTATGACCAAGAACTTTTTCCTGTAATCATTTCCCACCAAACACCTACGTACTTAACTGGTTTTATCCAAGACGTATCTTCAATTTTACAAGGATCATTTAGGTTTAATGTCATTTTTGAATTAAGAATTTCTCTTGCATCATCGCTAACAATAATTGTTCTCCAAGGAGAATGACTTGGTGCTTGCATGTATCCTTTATCACCTTTTGCATCTGGAGTTAACCATGATTCGAAAATCATGTTTTTATCATCCAGATTTAAGTGCATACATGAATAATTAATTAATGCTGCTTCATGAAGATTGATATATACTCCTTCGGCAGTTTTTAGCATAAGCGAAGTCTGAACTCCTGTTGGAGAAAAAGACTTTTGTGATACGTTTGCAGTATATGCTTTTTCAGATAATCCACGGATTTCAGATAATTTTGATTTTGTATAATCGTATTCTTGTGTGTCGTAATCACCAGGAATCCAAAATGCAGTATGGTCGCCCGTCATTGCAAATTGTGTTTTTTCTTCTTTGATTACAAAATACGTAAGGTTCTTTTGAGTTGGGAATTCATAACGGAATCCTAGTCCATCATCAAATAAACGAAAACGGATTAACAATTGTCTGTCTGTTCCTTTTTGGTTTAAGGTTACCGCAAGTTCATTATAATGATTGCGAATAGAAGCTACTTCTCCCCAAACTGGTTTCCAGTTTTCGTCAAAAGTTGTAGTTTTTGTATCAATAACCGTAAAATCATTTAGTAACGATTTTTTATCGTCTTTAAGCTCAAGTCCCAACTTACTGGATTTTACAACCTCTTTGTTTTTGTATTTAAGATTGTAAGTTGGAGTTCCGTCGCTTTGTAGCGAAAACTCCATGACAAATTTTCCTTCAGGCGATTTTAGTTGTTGTGCTTTTGTAATGTTACAAAATGCAACTAGAATGAAGGCTGTGAAAATGAAATTCTTCATGTTGATAAATTAAAAAATGTTATAAAAATATATAGAAGCTACTATTTATGCAATTGCATATTTTGTAGCGACTACGGTTTGACCATTAACGACAATGGCTAAGTCGGTATCTCCATCTACAGAAAACGTAGTTTCGTTATGGTTTATTGACACTTTTAGAATTTGATTTCTAAAATTGATTTTAAATGAATATCCTGTCCATTCTTTCGGAATTTTTGGAGAGAAATGTAAGGTGTCGTCTTTTACACGCATTCCTCCAAAACCTTCTACAATACTCATCCAGGTTCCTGCCATCGATGTAATATGACAACCTTCTTCTACTTCTTTATTATAATCGTCTAAGTCTAAACGAGAAGTTCTTAGGTAGAATGTATATGCCATATCCATTTTATCCAATGCTGCTGCCTGAATGGAGTGTACGCAAGGTGAAAGTGAACTTTCGTGTACGGTAAAAGATTCGTAAAACTCAAAATTACGCAATAGTTCTTCTTTTGTAAAATGGGCCTCAAAAAAGTAAAAGCATTGCAAAACATCGGCTTGCTTAATATATGGTGAACGCAATACGCGATCCCAAGACCATTTTTGGTTTATAGGACGTTGCGAGCGGTCTAAATCTTTTACAGGAACTAAATCTTTATCTAAAAATCCATCTTGTTGTAAGTAGACATTATGTTCTTCTGAAAATGGGAAGTACATATTATTAGCAACTTTTTTCCATTCCTGAATTTCGTTTTCGGTAAGTTGTACTTTCTCGATAATTCTTTTGTGGTCAGCAGGATATTCGGCAGCGACTTTTGTAATTTGTTCTTCGGCATAATCAATACACCATTTTGCAACATAATTGGTATAGAAATTATTGTTGATGTTGTTTTCGTATTCGTTAGGACCTGTAACTCCTAAAATTACATACTGATTTTTGGCTGTAGAGAACGAAGCTCTTTGATGCCAAAAACGTGCAATACCAATTAATACTTCTAATCCTTTTTCGGGAATATAAGAGTAATCTCCTGTGTAACGGTTATAATTGAAAATAGCAAAAGCTATCGCTCCATTTCTGTGGATTTCTTCATGCGTGATTTCCCATTCGTTATGGCATTCTTCCCCATTCATAGTTACCATTGGGTATAAAGCAGCTCCATCTTTGAAACCCAAATTGTCTTTGGCATTTTCAATAGCTTTATCCAATTGGTTGTATCGATAGGTCAATAAATTTCGGGCAACTTGTTGGTCTTTGGTCGCCATATAAAATGGAATACAATAAGCTTCGGTATCCCAATAGGTTGATCCTCCGTATTTTTCTCCAGTGAATCCTTTTGGTCCAATGTTTAATCGGTTGTCTTTTCCTGAATAGGTTTGGTTTAACTGAAAAATATTGAAACGAATTCCTTGTTGTGCTTTTACATCGCCATCGATAGTAATGTCTGACATTTCCCAAACTTTAGCCCAAGCTTCAATTTGCTCTTGTAATAATTGGTCATATCCTTTGCTTAATGCTTCCTTAATTGCTTTTTCGGCAGCAGCAAGAGTGTTGGTATGGTTTAATGAAACGGTGTAACCACCAATTTTTTGTATAGATGAGGTTTGTCTTTTAGCAATGATTACGCCATAAGTATATTCTACTTTATCTGTTGAAGAATCTATTGTAGAAGGCGAAATATTAATATTCTCGTTATTAGCAAAAATACTATTATGCATAAAAGTCGTAACCTTAAAATGTGTTTTATAGGTTTGAGCAGTTACATAAGCTTCATTTGTAGCTTTTTTTACTTCAAGAGGTTCCCAGAATTTTTCTTCCCAGTTTGCATCTTCATTGGTAACACCAGCGTCCAAATATGGTTTGTAAAGAATTTTTGCATCTTTATTTAATGGAGTAATCTCGTATTTGATAATACCAACTTCATCCAGATTCAAAGACAGAAAACGACGTACGTTAACAGCAATTTCGGTTCCGTTTTTTAATGTTGCTTCAAAGGAACGATTATACCAACCTTCTTTCATGTTTAATTCTCTACGAAAGTTTTTTACTTCGGTACAAGAATTTAAATCGAAAGCTTCTTCGTTAATTTCAACGTTGATACCAATCCAGTTTGGAGCATTAAGTACTTTGGCGAAGTATTTTGGATATCCATTTTTCCACCAACCCACTTTTGTTTTATCTGGATAATAAATTCCGGCAATATAACTTCCCTGGAAAGTTTCTCCTGAGTATTTTTCTTCAAAATTGGCACGCTGTCCCATGGCACCGTTTCCGATACTAAAAAGACTTTCAGATGATTTGACTCTTTCAACATCAAAGCCTTCTTCTATTATTGACCAATTGTCTGGTTTTATATAATCTTGATTCATTGTTTTTAAAATTTGACAATTCGTGAATTAGAAAATGAGATAATTAAGCAGTTTGAGAATTATCTAATGGAGTATCTAATTGATTAATTGTTTTTGATTGATTTGTTTATTTTGTGATTAATGATTTGATGAAATTTTGATCTATTAAGGTAAAATCCTCAAAGATGTATTTTGCTTCGTGCAAGACTGTTTTGGAACCAATTCCTACACTAGTCATTTTTGCAATATTAGCTGCTTGAACTCCTGCAACTGAATCTTCAAAAACGATAGAATCTGTAGGACTTATGTTTAATAATTGAGCCGCTTTTAAAAAAACTTCTGGGTCTGGTTTAGCATTTGTAACATCATTACCATCTACGATAACATTGAAGTAGGAGATGATTCCTGTTTTTTCAAGAATCGGACGCGCATTTTTGCTAGCTGAACCTAATGCAATGGCTTGTTTATTCTCTTTTAAAAATTGTAGAACAGGGAAAACTCCAGGAAGGATTTCGCTTTCATCCATATCTACTAAATAAGTCAGATAGTCTTCATTTTTTTGGATGAGCCATTTATCTTTGTCTTCTTGTGAAGCCTGAATGTTTCCTAATTCCAGGATAATATCTAGAGAACGTACACGACTTACTCCTTTTAAGAGTTCGTTGTGTTCGTGTGTAAAGTCAATGTTTAATGCATTTGCAATTTTTTGCCACGCTAAATAATGATATTTAGCTGTGTCAACAATTACGCCGTCCAGGTCGAATATAAACGCTTTTGTATTCATTTAATAATATGCTTATTTTGTATTTCTTTTCGAAAAAGTATTTAAATTTTGATTGTAAGGAAACCATTTCTCATTTCATCAGAAAGAGAATTTTTTAGATGTGAGTTTTAGATTTTAATGTCATCTACATCTTTCACTTTGTAAACTAAAACTGCGGCTATCAAAAAGCTGACTCCACTCGTGATTAAAGCGTACATAGCATCACCGTTATAAAGGTATTTTACGATTGGCCCTCCGATTATTGCGTTTATTATTTGAGGAATTACGATGAAGAAATTGAAAATCCCCATGTAAACCCCCATTTTTTTAGGAGCAATAGATCCAGCCAGAATAGCATATGGCATTGCGAGGATACTAGCCCAAGCCACACCAATTAATACCATAGATAGAATAACCCAATTTTCATCAGGCATGAAATAAATAGAAATTAAACCTATTCCTCCAATAACTAATGAAAGGGCATGAGTTGATTTTCGTCCAATTTTTTTTGCAATCATCGGAAGAAAAAACAAGGCTATAATTGCCGAAACAAGATTGTAAACTCCAAAAAGAATTCCAACCCAATCCCCAGCATCTTGATAGGTTTGACTTGAATTATCGTCTAATGGTAATCCGTAAATATGATGTGCAATTGCTGGAGTACTAAATACCCACATACCGAAAAGTCCGAACCAAGAGAAAAATTGCACCCAACTAAGCTGACGCATAGTAGTTGGCATTTTTGCAAAATCCGTAAAAATGTCTGTAAGTCTTGATTTTTCTTCAGAAGGAACATCAACTTCACTTTGAGGATCTTCAAAATTGGCTAATTCTTCTGGAGAATATTCTTTGGTTGTAAATAAAGTTACCAGGATAGATCCAATTAAAACAACAGCTCCCAAAATAAAGGAAAGTGTAAGATTTAAAGGAACGCTACCAGGAATAGTACTGTTAGAAACTCCAAACCATTTGGTTAATACATAAGGTAATGCCGAACCAATTACGGCTCCAAAACCAATAAGTGCTGTTTGGATACTGAATCCTGCTGTGCGCTGGTCTGTTCTTAAATTGTCTCCAACTAAAGCACGGAATGGTTCCATGGCAATATTAAACGAAGCATCCATAATCATAAGCATTCCGGCTCCAACCCATAATGCAGGTAAAACAGAAATAAATATGTTTGCTTGTGGCATTAATATTAATCCAACCGAAGCTAGAATAGCACCTACTAGAAAAAATGGTTTTCTTCGACCAAATTTCCCCCAGGTTTTATCACTATAATGTCCAATGATAGGTTGAACAATTAATCCCATTAAAGGAGCAATTATCCAAAACCATGAAAGTTCGTGTACGTCGGCACCAAAAATTTGAAGAATTCTGCTGGCATTTGCATTTTGTAGAGCAAACCCCATTTGTATTCCTAAGAAACCGAAACTCATGTTCCAGATTTCCCAAAAACTTAATTTACGCTTTTCCATTATCGTAATTTAATGAATGTACGATAAGCGCTTTGCTTATCAAAACTTAACTTATTTTTCGAAGTAAAAGTAAAAGTTTTGAGCTGGCGTAAATTTATAAATTATTTTTCTAAAGAAACAAATAAAAACCCATTAAATAATTTTAATGGGTTTTTGTATGTGATTATTTAGGGAGTTAATCTGTAGATTCTCTTTCTATAAGATGAGTTTCAATGACTTCAGTTTTGTAATTTTCTTCTTCTTCCTCGCCTTCTTCGGTTTCTAATTCCAGACGATCTATAAGCATTTTCGCAGCTTTATTCCCCATTTTGTTCCCGCTCTGGCTTACGGTAGTAATAGTGGGAGTCGAATATTTGGATATAATTCCATCTGTAAACGCAATAACGGCTACATCCTCGGGAACTCTAAGTCCCATTTTGCTGGCTGTTTTTATTATTGTAACGGCAAAAAGTTCGTTAACTGCAAAAACTGCATCTATAGCCCGATCTTCTAATAATTGACTAATAATTATTTCGCAAGTGTCTACATCTTCAATCTTAATAATAAGGTCTTCATTAAAAGGTATGTCGTTGTCTAATAATGCTTTTGTGTATCCATCTGTTCGTAGTTTTCCAACGCTTACGTAATCAACAGTTGTAACTAAAGCTATTTTTTTACGGCCCTTATCAATTAAACTCTGAACTGCTTCATAAGCTGCCGATTTATCGTCGATAATTACTTTGTCGCATAAAATTTCATTGGTAACCCTGTCAAACATAACGACTGGCATTCCTTGATTTATAACTTCGGTTATATGATGAAAATCGCCTTTAAATTGTGTTTCTTTAGATAATGATATGATAAAACCATCGATACTTCCGTTGGCAAGCATTTCCATATTAAGCACTTCTTTATCAAATGAATCATCAGATAAACATATGATAACACTATAGCCATTTTCGTTAGCAACTTCCTCGACTCCGTTAATGACTGTTGAGAAAAAATGATGTACAATTTCGGGAATAATAATACCTATTGTTTTGGTTTTACGATTCTTAAGGCTAAGGGCAATATTGTTGGGTTTGTAGTTATAGAATTTGGCGAAAGCCTGAACTTTTAATCGGGTATCTTCTCCGATTTCGAGGCTGTTTCGAAGTGATTTTGAGACGGTAGAAATAGATACATCAAGCTCCTTCGCAATTTGTTTAAGGGTTATTTTGCGTTTCATACTGTTGATATGGAAAAAATTGTTTTGTTAATAAAGATATGGTTTATTTTTAAAAATGACAGTATTATGCTTAAAAACTTATATAATATAGAAAGTTTTCAACACTATCACGTTTTCGTAAGCTGATATGATTTAGGTCATGTCGGGCATGTTAATAAATCCTTAATTTTGAAATTCGAAGTAAAAATAAAAGTTAAATATTCAACCAAAACTCAATTTTAATTTAAACAAAAAGTATGAAAACAATTTATAAAAAGTTGTTATTTTTATTCTTACTCCTTCCTTTTAGTGTGTTTGCTCAGAGCACATTAGATGGTGTTGTTCTTGATAAAGCAACAGGGCAACCGATTCCAGGAGTAAATGTAAATGTACAAGGGGGTACCAATGGTACTTCGACTGATTTTGACGGAAAATTTAAACTGTCAAATGTAAAAAGTGGGGATAAACTTGTCGCTTCTTTCATAGGTTATGTTAGTGCAACTATTAGTTTTAACGGACAAAAAAACATAAGTATTTCTTTAGAAGAAGATGCAAATCAACTTAGGGAAGTTGTAGTACAAGTAGGTTACGGAACTGTTAAGAAAAAAGACGCAACAGGTTCAGTATCTCAAATTTCTGCTAAAGAATTTAATAAAGGAATTAACGTAACTCCAGAAAGTTTAATCAGCGGAAGAATTGCTGGTGTAAATGTTGTTGGAGGTGGTGCTCCTGGAGCAAAAGCTGATATTAGAATTCGTGGAGGATCTTCATTAAGTGCTTCAAACGAGCCTTTAATTGTAGTAGATGGTCTTCCTATGAGTAATGCTAAAACAGAAGGGGCAACAAGTATTTTATCTACAATTGATCCTAATGATATTGAGTCTTTTACTGTTTTGAAAGATGCTTCGGCAGCTGCGATTTACGGTTCTAGAGCTGCAAATGGTGTAATTGTTATTACTACTAAAAAAGGTACAAAAGGTGGAGTAAAAGTTAATTTTAGCTCTCAGGTTGGTATCAATACTGTGGCTAATACAGTAGATGTTTTAAGTGCAGACCAGTTTCGTACTCTTGTAAATGAAAAAGGTAATGCTGCACAAAAAGCTTTACTAGGTACAGCAAATACAAATTGGCAAGATGAAATTTTTCATACTGCTTTAACAACAAACAATAACATTTCGGTTAGTGGTGCTTTATTTAATAAATTACCGGTACGTTTATCTGTTGGAAATGTTGATAACCCTGGAATCTTAAGAAACACTTCTTTTGAAAGAACTACGACATCGATATCGCTAAACCCTGTTTTATTTGATAATCATTTAAAAATTGATATTACTGGAAATTTAGCTTTTGGAAAAAATCAATTTCAAGATGAAGGTCCGGTAATTAGTAGTGCGATTATGTTTGATCCAACACAACCTGTTTATCAAGAAGGTTCACGTTATGGAGGTTATTTTGAATGGTTGGAAGCAAACGGTAATGTACCATTATTGCCAGCGAGAAATCCAGTTGCAAGATTGAATCAAGATGAGCGTAGAGCAACTTCTACCAGAAAATGGGGTAACATTAGGATAGATTATAAACTTCATTTCTTTGAAGATTTAAGAGTTGTTGCTGAGGCAGGTATCGATAAATTTGATACTAATGGTTATACCCGAGTAAGTACGGAGAGTATTTTAGGATATCAACCTACTACATTTGATAAAGGGAACTGGACTAATTTAGGAGGGTATACTGGTTATACAGATAGTCGTCAGAATAAAAACTTAAATACTTATTTTAACTATACTAAAGATTTAGGGAAATTTAAAATTGATGCTACTGCCGGATACAACTATCAGTTGTTTCAACGTGAGGGATATAACTCAGGTGATATTATGCGACCAAATCCGCCATCAGATGTTACTACAGATGCAGATGTTAACTTACAATCTTATTTTGGACGTTTGAATTTAGGATATGATAGTCGTTATTTATTAACGGTAAATTATAGAAGAGACGGTACTTCTCGTTTCTCTAAAGAAAACAGATGGGGTAATTTTGCCGGAGGTGCTTTTGCATGGAATGTTGCAGAAGAAGACTTCTTAAAAGGAAATGAAACACTATCTAGTTTAAAGTTAAGAGTTGGATACGGAACTACAGGACAGCAAGATATTCCACCTGCATACGATTATTTGCAGCGTGTAACATTAGGAACGCTTAGTACACAATACCTTTTTAATGGTGTTATTTACAGAGCGGCAAAACCTGAGGGATACAATAAAGATATAAAATGGGAAGATTTAGCTGAGGCAAACGTAGGAGTTGATTTCGGTTTTCTTAACGATAGAATAACAGGAACACTTAATTATTTTGATAAAAAATCTAGTGACCTTTTAGCAGAGATTCCAGTTCCGGATGGTGCAAATATCAGAAACCAAGGATATAGCAATATTGGTAGTGTAAGAACAAAAGGGGTTGAGTTTAATCTTCAATCAGACATTATCAAAAATGATAAATTAACTTGGAATGTTGCTGCTAATGCAACTTACATTGATCAAAAAATATCGGATTTAGGGACAACTGTTCCAGGATTTCAAGGGTATATTACAGGAGATGTTATCGCTGGAGGTACAGGAAATCAAGTATTAATACATTCTGAGGGGTATGCTCCAAATTCATTTTTTGTATTTGAACAATTATATGATGAAAACAAACGACCTATTCAGGGTGCATATGCAGACAGAAATGGAGACGGTGTTATAACAGATGCTGACCGTTATAAGTTTCATAAACCAGCAGCAGATTACACTTTCGGATTATTCTCTACTTTAAATTATGGGCAGTTCGATTTTACAATGAACTGGAGAGCTAGTGTTGGGAACTATATTTTTGATAACGTAAGTTCTGATAAAGGGTATTTACAAGCAGGTTTAAGAAGAGATTCTGATTTGTCTAATATTAGTTCTGATTATTACAATACTGGTTTTACTACTGAAAGTAATTCTAATGGAACACAACGTAATTACTCTGATTATTATGTAAAAGATGCTTCTTTTATTAAGTTAGATAATGTTGTACTTGGATACACTTTTAATAAAACGTTACTAAAAGCTGCTTCATTGAGGTTTACAGTTGGAGTTCAAAATGTTTTCGTTTTAACAAAATATGATGGCTTAGATCCTGAAAAATTCAACGGAATAGACAATAATGTTTATCCAAGAGCCAGAACATTCTTGTTTGGAGTAAATGCAAATTTCTAATAGTACGTTGAAAAATAAAATTTTAAAAATAAACAAAATGAAAATATCATTTAAATATATATCTTATTTTCTCCTATTCATTTTAGGATTGAATATGACCCTTACTTCATGTACGAGTGACTTAGATGTGAAGCCAACAGATGATGATGAGTTCCTTTCTGATGACTTTTTTAAAGATCCGGCATCATACAAACAAGTAATGGCGAAGTTATATGCAGGTTTGTATGTAGGAGGAAATGATGGAGATGCTTCTCCGGATATTTTTGGTCTTGGGGGTGATTTCAGTAGTTATTTACGATTGTTATTTGTTACACAGGAATTCCCTACAGATGAAGCTATTGTAGCTTGGTCTGATGATGGTTTACCAGCTATAAATGGACAAAAATGGAGTCCTAGTAATCAGTTTTTGTATGGAATTTTTTCAAGAGCTTTTTATGAAATTAGTATTGCCAATGAGTTTTTAAGACAAACGTCAGAGGAGAAATTAGCTGAAAGAGGCGTTGATGCTAATTTGAAAGCTGAAATTGTTAAATTTAGAGCAGAGGCTCGTTTTTTAAGAGCGTTCTCTTATGTTAATTTAATGGATTTGTTTGGAAATGTACCAATTACTACTGAAAACGACCCTGTTGGTTTCTTTTATCCAGAACAAAAATCAAGAGCACAAGTTTTTGCTTTTGTAGAGTCAGAATTAAAAGATTTGGATAATACTTTAGCTGCTTCTGGTGCAAATGAATACGGAAGAGTAGATAAAACTGCGGCTAAATTTTTATTAGCACAGATTTATTTAAATTCTAAAGTATATACAGGAACTGAAAGAAACAATGATGCTGCTATTGCATGTAATGAAATTATAACAGGTTCTGCTTATAGTTTTGCAGATGTTCCATATCGTTATTTATTTGCTGCGGATAATGACAGAAACGGAGCTCAAAGAGAAGTAATCTTCCCAATTGTTGGAGATGGTAATGCTATTAGAGCAATAGGTGGAGGTATGAGTTTTATTATTCATGCATCTATTGGTGGTAAGATGGTGGGTGCCGATCAAGGAATGGACGGAGGCTGGTCAGGAACAAGAGCAAGACCAGAATTTGTTAAATTATTTCCTGATGCAACGGCAACAGCTGATCAAAGAGGTACTTTCTATACTAATGGACAAACTCTGGATATTGCTGATTATGGAGTTTTCAGTAATGGTTATGCTGTTACAAAATTTACCAATATCAATTCTGATGGTAGTGCTGCTCAAAGAAATGATGTGCCAGACACAGATTTTCCAATGTACAGATTGTCAGATGTGTATTTAATGTATGCTGAGGCAACACTTAGAGGTGCAGCATCTGGAAATGTTGCAACATCACTAGAGTATGTAAATAAAATTAGAGTAAGAGCTAAAGCGGGTGTTGTTACAACTTCAGATTTAACACTGGACTTTATTTTAGATGAGAGAGGAAGAGAATTGTTTTGGGAGTGTCACAGAAGAACAGATTTGATTCGTTTTGGAAAATTTACAGGAGGATCTAAAATCTGGCAATGGAAAGGTGGCGTTAAAAATGGTAGTGGTACAGAAGAATTTAGAAACTTGATGCCTATTCCTTCAAAAACAATTCAGGCTAACCCAACTTTAAAACAAAATCCAGGATACTAACTAATCTTATAAAAAAATAAATAAAATGAAAAATATATATAAAATTTTAATCGCATTCATTGGTGTTTTAACGGTGTCTTGTAATGGAGATGATGTAGAAAACAGACCAGTAATACAACCAGTTACAGCTCCAGTTTTATTAAGTCCTCAGAACGATTTTAATATTGTTCTTACAAAAGAAAGTGAAAAAGAGATTGCTACAACTGTAATTTGGAATGATGCTAAGTACGATGGTACACCAACCGTTGTAAATTATACTATTGAAATCGCAAAAGCAGGAACTAAATTTGCAACTCCTGTTGCAGTAACTACAACTACAGCTCGTTTCAAAGCTTTGACAGTAGCGGAATTAAACTCTGCTTTAGTTAACGGAGGTTTTATTGAGAAAGAGGAAAATGATGTTGATATTCGTATTAAAGCTACTTTAGGAATTGGTGCTGAAGCACAGTATTCTAACTTCTATACTTTTAAGGCAACTCCTTATCACGTACCATTAGCAAGTTCTCATTGGTTAGTTGGAGAAGCAACTCCAGGTGGATGGTCATGGGATGGTGATGCTGAAACAGAATTTCCTTTAGTTGCAGGTCAAACAGATATCTATCAAGTAACTATTGTTCTTAAAAGTGGACAAGCATTTAGAGAATTTTTATCAAATGATTTTACAAGTGGAGGAAATTGGGGTGCAGGCAATAGTCGTAACTACCCATATTATTCAGGTAAAGGATATACTATCGATGCAGAATTAGAAAATGCAGAAGATGGCGATAAAAACTTCAAATATACTGGACCAACTGGACCTAGAGTTCTTAAAATTGATAATGTTGCAAAAACTATAACATTAGATTAATTTTTAGTATAAATAATTTAAAGGCTATCCCTATGGGTAGCCTTTTTTATACAAACTAACCAATCAACCAACCAAGATTATGAAAAAAACTTTACTATTATCTTTCTTTTTGTTGTGGGGTATTGTTACTCATGCGCAGCAAATAACAGTATCGCCTGCTGTGTTTCAGGTTAACGAACCTATAACAGTTACTGTATCTTTTGCATCGGCAACTTGTAATGAAATGGGAGCAAATCCCACAAAAGTATATATGCATGCAGGAATAGGGACAGAGGCTAACCCGTGGGCAACTGCAAAAGGAAATTGGGGTGCTGATGACGGAATTGGATTAATGACCAAAAATCCAAATGGTACATGGAGTATTGTTATTACGCCAAGTGTTTATTTCGGATTAACAACAATACAACAAGCCGCTGCTGTAAAAATGGGAATGGTGTTTAGAAATGCTGCTGGTTCACAAACATTAAAACTAGCACCATCTTGCTCGGACTTTTTTATTAAGGTTGGTGCTTTTCAGGTTAGTTTAACTTCACCACTAGAAAATAGCAATACTATTGTAGCAAGTGGAGGAAACTTAAATATTACTGCTACAAATACAAATGGAGTTGCGAGTTATAGTCTAAAATCAAACGGAGCAGTCATAAATACTAATCCTGGTACTTCGAGTTATGTGTTTAATCATGTGAATATTACTGGGAATCAGAGTTATGATTTAAGTATTACTCAGAGTGGAACAACGATTATTAAAAAGTTTACAGCAATAGTTAATCCGGGAATTGTATCGGCAGCTATGCCAGCTGGATTAGTAGATGGAATAAATTATAATGCTACAGATGCTACAAAAGCAACACTAGTTCTAGATGCTCCACTTAAAGATTTTGTATATGTAGCTGGAAGCTTTAATAATTGGGTTCCTACTAGTACTTATGCAATGAAAAAAGATCCAACTTCGGGTAAGTTTTGGTTAGAGTTAACAGGATTAGTTTCGGGAGTAAATAATACCTATCAATATTGGGTTGTTGCTAATTCGCCAATAGCTAATTCACCTTCATTAGTAAAAACGGCTGATCCTTATTCTACATTGGTATTATCTCCTTTTGACGATGCAGGAATTCCGGCAACAAGTTATCCAAATATGCCAGTTTATCCAGTAGGACAAGAACGAGAAGTTACTGTTTTAAAAACAGGACAAACAGCATATCCTTGGCAAGTAACAAATTTTGCTAAACCCGAAAAAGAGAAATTAGTGGTTTACGAAGTTTTGGTTCGCGATTTTGATGCAAACAGGAACTATCAAAGTTTAATAGATAAGATTGATTATTTCAAGAATCTAAAAATAAATGCAATAGAATTAATGCCTATTATGGAGTTTGAAGGCAATGAAAGTTGGGGTTATAATACTTCATTTCATATGGCTTTAGATAAATTTTATGGCACTTCAGATAAACTTAAAGAATTTATTGATTTATGCCATCAAAACGGAATAGCTGTTATTCTGGATGTTGCGTTAAATCACGCATTTGGTCGAAATCCAATGGTGAGAATGTGGATGAATGATCCAGATAATGATGGTTGGGGTTCGCCATCGGCAGATAACCCTTACTTTAATACTGTTGCAAAACATAGTTATAGTGTTGGGGAGGATTTTAATCATCAGCAAGCAAGAACTCAAAGTTATGTAAAAAGAGTAATCCAACATTGGGTTGAAGAATATAAAATTGATGGTTTACGTTGGGATTTAACTAAAGGCTTTACACAAAACTGTACTGCAGGTGATGAATCGTGTACAAATAGTTTGCAACAAGATAGGGTAGATGTATTAAAATCTTATGCTGATTATTCTTGGAGTCTTGATCCTACACATTATACTATTTTTGAGCATTTGGGTAGTGATGCCGAAGAGAAACTATGGGCTAATTATAAAATTGAGGAGACACCTAGTAAAGGAATCATGATGTGGGGGAAAATGACCAATGCATATAATCAATTATCAATGGGATATGCTACCGAAAGTAATATCTCCAGAATGACAAGTACTAGTCATGGTTTTGATGCAAATAGATTGATGGGTTATGCCGAGAGTCATGACGAAGAACGATTAATGTACAAGAACATACAATATGGTAATAGTAATAACGCAAGCCATGATGTCAAAAACTTAAATGTTGCTTTATCTAGAATGTCGGCTATTGGAGCAGTGTCCTTATTGATTCCTGGTCCAAAGATGATTTGGCATTTTGGCGATTTAGGTTGGGATGCTTCTATATTTGCATGTAATAACGGAATCGTTAATGATGAAAGTGGAACAATTCCTGGCGATTGTAAACTTGATACAAAACAGCAACCACAATGGACAGGTAATTGGTTAGGAAATTCAGGCCGAAGCAAGATTTATAATGATTGGACAAAAATGATTACCATGAAAACCGTAGAACCTGTTTTTTCAGGGGCAGTTACTGTGTCTAATACAAATTCATTATCTCCAAATATAAAAATTACAAATGCAGCATTGACATCAACACAGTTAAAAGACGTGTTGATTCTGGCAAATTTTGATGTAACTACTCAAAGTGTCGCTACTGGTTTTCCGTACACAGGAGTTTGGTATAATTTAATGGATAATACAACTATCAATGTTACTGATGTTGCAGCTGCAATTGCAATTCCAGCAGGAGAGTTTAGGATTTATGGTAATAAGGAAGCATTGTTGGCAATAGAAAATTTTGAGAAACCAAATGCGATTACCTTACATCCTAATCCAGTTTCAGATTATTTTACTTTAAATACTGAGGTTTCAAGGGTAGAGATTTATTCTTTGTCTGGACAATTAGTGAAAAGCTTTAGCGGAAGTGAAAAAATAACTTCTCAGTTCTCAGTGAGTGAATTAAATACAGGATTGTATATCGTGAAGGCAATAGATGAAGACAACAAGACTCAAGTAATGAAGTTCTTGAAAAAATAATTTTATTTGGTTAGTTAGTTAAAAAGCTGTCTATAGATTGTTATAGGCAGCTTTTTTGTTTTAAGTAGTTTTAGCAAATAGAAAAATGTAATTTATTTTCTTTTGTCATATTCTCCAATCAATGAAAAATACCCAAAAGTACCAAGTCCTAAAACGATAAGAGGAGTAAGGATAAATAGAATTATAATTCCGAAAACTAAATCGTCCTGTTTGTCGGAAACAAGTTTTGGTAATCCAAATTCAAAAATGCAAAAGTAAGCAGCAGCAATAGATAGTATTATCCATAGTATTCCCAATATTCGTTTTAGTACATTCATTGTGATAGGATTAGATGTGAGTATTTTTGTCTTTATTGTCAATATAAATCATTCCGATAACAAAACATATCGAAGCTATAATAATAGGATACCAAAGCCCATCGAGATAAAAGTCGGATTTGCCAACTTCTTTAGAGTGGGTTACAAAATAGGTTGAAATTGCAGGAAGTAAACCGCCAAATATTCCGTTCCCGACATGGTATGGCAAAGACATCGATGTGTATCTTATTTTTGCAGGAAACATTTCTACCAAGAAAGCTGCAATAGGACCATAAACCATGGTAACGAAAAGAACTTGAACAAATACCAGAAAAATCAATGCCCATTTATCTTGAGAATTAATAGTGATTGTAGTTTGTCTTTCGGGGTTAATTTTTTCAGCATGACTTATTTGTTTAATCGCTGCAGTTGTCCCGTCTGAATATTCATTGTTTGTAATAACGTAATGTTCTTTTTTGTCATTGTTATCGGCTTCAGTTGTATATGTATTCGAAATAACCTTGTTATCCAGATTCACAGTTTCATACATTTGTTTGTATATAGGTCTGTAGAGTAGGATAGCGAGTAACATGCCACCCATCATAATATATTTTCGACCGATCTTATCACTTAGCCACCCAAAGACTATAAAAAACGGAGTACCTAACAATAATGCAATTCCTAGTAATCCATCTACTTGTGAAGAATCTATACTCATTACAGTTTTCATAAAACTCATGGCGTAAAACTGTCCAGTGTACCAAACTACACCCTGTCCCATTGTTGCGCCAAATAAAGCAAGCAAGACAAATTTTAGATTATATCTATTCCCAAAACTTTCTTTTAAAGGGTTTACGCTTATGCTTCCTTCCTTTTTTGCTTTAGCAAAAACAGGAGATTCATCCATGTTTTTTCGTATCAAATAAGAAACTCCTACCATTACAATCGAAACCCAAAACGGAACACGCCATCCCCAAGAATCAAATGATTCCGCCGAGAGAGAATTTTTTGTGATTAAAATGACCATCAAAGAAATAAAAAGCCCAACAGTTGCAGTAGTCTGAATCCATGAAGTCCAATATCCGCGTTGACCCACAGGAGCATGTTCGGCAACATAGGTTGCAGCGCCTCCATATTCTCCGCCAAGTGCAAGACCTTGTAATAATCGTAAAATCAAGACTAATAATGGTGCTAAGAAACCAATAGTCTCATAGCTCGGAATACATCCAATTAAAAAAGTAGAACATCCCATTAATAATAGGGTCGCCATAAAAGTGTATTTTCTCCCAATTAAATCTCCAAGACGTCCAAAGAATAAAGCGCCAAAAGGTCTAACGACAAATCCTGCTGCAAAAGTGGCTAATGTTGCCAAGAAAGATGCTGTTGGATTATCGGAGGGGAAAAATTTGGTCGAAATAACCACAGCCAAACTCCCAAAAATATAAAAATCATACCATTCTATCATTGTCCCCATAGAAGAGGCCGAAATAACTTTCCAAATTCCTTTTGTAGATGTGTTACTCATAAAATGGCTGTGTTTTTAATAGTAAATAAAAGTATAAGGTATCATTTTACGAATATATAAGATATTTTTATATTTAGTTGATGGTTTTTTAACAAATAGGGTTTGTTTGTTGATTTAACATTTGTTCAGTAAATCAAAGTTTCATAATTCAAAATAAATTATAGTTTACAGAGATGTTCAAGGCCTTTAAAATAAATAACTATTGCTTTGTTACGAAAGAAAACACTAGTTTTGCAACTCAAATTTTGAAACAGAAAATGGTTGTCATATCGATATGATATTGACATTAAAAGGGAATTTGGTGTAAATCCAAAACTGTCCCGCAGCTGTAAACTCATTAACCGAAACCCTTTAATACGTCACTTTTCATTTAGAAAGGGAAGGCTGGGTGTAGGGAGTAAGTCAGAAGACCTGCCGTTTTTATAGTAATAAATAGCTTTCGGGGATTGAAGCTTGAATTAAGAATAATACTTTTCACTTTGTGTGATAATGGTATTGTTTGTCTATTCTATTCTCGTAAGCCAAAAATGGAATTTATGAGATTTTTTTTCTGCAAATATAATATCGCAAAAGCAATCTTTTTTTTGGAAGCTTCTCCTTTCGATATTTTCTTTTTCTCCACTAAAAAAATCATTAAAACGTATCGCTTTACAATATGCTATGCTTTTACAAAAGTTTATTTATACAACTTTTGTAAGGGTGAATTGTATTTCGATTTAAAGAATTAAGTAATATAATTTTTAAATATTGAATAATGAAAAACCGATTTTTTTCCAAGCAATTAATTGCAATTGCTTCTTTGATGATGCTAACAGTTTCGTGTAATAATGATGACGATTTTACAGAGCCACCAGTAATAAAAGGCGAACAGCAATTAAAAGATACTTTAACTGTTGGGAAAACACTTCAATTAAGCTCAAAATTAGCAGATAGAAAGAACGTTTCTTTTGAATGGGCGATAGACGGAAAAGTAGTAGGATCTGATTCTACCTATATCTTTAAACCAGAAACGAGGGGAGATTTTAAAATTACAATGATAGCCAAAAATGATGGCGGAAAAGTTTCTCTTACTTATGATATCCATGCATGGGGAGCATATGAAAACGGTTTCTTTATGATCAACGAAGGATGGTTTGGTCACGGAACTGGAACGGTAGGATTTTATAGATACGATACAAGAGCTATAGAAGACAGTATTTTTGTAAAAGTAAATCCAGATAAAGATTTAAAACCGGCATCATCTACATTAGAATTTGGAACCATCATTAATAAAAAACTATTTTTAGTTTCTAAAGTTGGCGGACCTGTTGTAGTAGCCGATGCTTATTCGTTAAAAGAAGAAAAAAGAGTCCCTGCTAAAGGCGGAAACGACTGGCGTGCAGTTGTGGGTATTGATGAAAATCAAGCCCTTTTGACTTCTGGTAAAGGGATATTTAAGCTTAATCTTAATACGATGGAGGTGAATGGACAAATCGAAGGCGTTACAGGTCAGGTTGGAGATGTTGTTAAGACCAATGGTTATATTTTTGCATTATCTGCTTCAAAAGGGGTTATTGTAATAAATGCTTCAACATTGGTAGTCGAAAAAACGATTCCGGGTATGGTTTTAGGATTTGCTGTTACCGATGATAAAAAAGTATGGGCAGCAGGAGGAAAAAATCTTATAAGTATAGATTCAAATACTCTTGAAGTAAAAGAAATTGCATTAGGTTTTCAGGCTTACGGAAGCTGGGGAGCTTGGCATCCGGGATCTATTACGGCTGCTAAAAATGATGTTTTTATTGCTAAAAACGGAAGTTTTAGTGGTGGTAAAGAAATTTACAAATACACTGGTACTCCAGAGTCATTGACTGCGCCTTTTATTACATTAACAAATTCAAATATTTTATATGGTGCAGGAATTGGTTATGACCGAAAGAAAAATACTTTGGTGGTAAATACCTTAAATTCAGGTTTTGGTGTGAATTTCTCTATAAACAATCTTTATATATTTAACGCTGATTCAGGAGCAAAAACAGCATCGGTAAATTTTTCAGGATATTATTTTCCTGCAGTTTCTGTATTTCATCAATAATTTTTTTAAACTGTAAAGAATTTTTACCGCAAAGTACGCTAAGATTTACGCAAAGGTTCGCAAAGCTTTATGATGAAGCTTTGCGAACCTTTTTTTTGTAATATTTATAATCATGCCAACGGTTTTAACCGTTGGAGCGCAATATGTAATCATAATCCGTCTCCCACGGTTGAAACCATGGGCTATATTTGAAATATGGTAATTTCTGATACGGAGTTTCTTCTCATAAAAAAAAATCACAGGTCTATAATTTAAACTTTGCGAACTTTTGTGTTGGTACAAATATATAAATGTAATTTGAGTATTCGTATACATTGTTTTAAAAAAAATCTCTATTTTTTTGAGTTTTTTGTTAAATTTAATTTAAGTATCCCATTTTAATGGCTTAATTTCCACTGACTAATGTGTTATTTAAGTTCATTCTAAAATCTGGATTTGCTTTAATATTAGGCTCTGTAAATAATGCGACATTTCTTATAGTTGTATATTCTAAGTTAAATGCTGGGTTTTGATACCAGTTTTTAATGCCCGAATCAAAGTTAGAATTTTCGCTTAAAATAGCACCTTGACAGTTATTGATTATTAATCCGTTTAGTTTAATTTTTTCTAGGTTAACAATTCCATCTCCAATTTTTCCTTGAAAAACCATAAAGGGTGTAAAACCTGAGATTACACTATTATTTAAGGTAAAATAACTATTTTCTCCTATATGTGCAGCTTCGCGAACAAGTCCTTGATTGCTTTCTTCCAGATTTACCAAGGTAATATTATTGGCAGTTATCTTGGTTAGTTTTTTGCTTGTATCTGTACTTTCTATTTTGTCATACGAATCGATTTCAAAGCATCGTGAACCTGAAATATCCGAAGAGTAGGGGTGACGAATGGCAATACTATTATTTATAGTGCATTGTACTCCTTGTGTAAAATCAAAATCATCATCGGTAGCTCGGTAGGAAACTAAGTTATTCATAACGACATCTCCGCCATAAGATTCAAAAGAATCATCATTAGAATAACTGATCTGAATATATTCTAACTTGGTTTTACGACCAACTCCAGCCAATGATAAACCATTAATTTCTTTTAGAGCATTTAATTTTCTACCAGAGTATTCGATACGTATGTATTTTAAAATACCAGAGTTATCGTCAGTATCTTGTCCGCCATAGTGATTTACAACAGGATCTAGATTAAAATCTAAGAAACTAACTCCGCCCATTTTATTAATCGGTGCTTTTCCCAGAAGGATTATTCCGCCCCAATCTCCAGGTTTTCTTTCGGCAACATTTTTATTAGATGTAAATATAATTGGGTCAGTTTCTAACCCTTCGGCCATTATCTTAGAACCATTTGTTATTACCAGCGTACCACAAGTTTTATCATCTCCTCTTATTACCGTTCCGGGTTCAATCGTTAAAACGGCATTATTGGTTAAATATACAACGCCAACTAATTGATATGTATTTCGTTTATATAATTTGGTATCCTTATCGATAGTTCCAGCCAGAATATTTGTAGCTTCATTATATTCGATAGAAGCGGGTTTAAAATTAGTCCATTTATTCATCCAGTTTGATGCGCCAACAATCCCTTTTTGTTGTTGTGCATTGACTATAATACTACTTACTAAACAAATAATTACAAGGTGTAAATTTTTTTTCATAGTGGTGTCTTTAGCAAAATTTGATTTTTGGATAAAAGTCTTTTGGTTGAGACAAAGACTCTTTTTTAATTGTCCCAAAAGTAAAAGTGGTTTGTTAATCAAAGAATGGTAAGATATTATGAAAGTGTTATTATACCTTTAAGAACGTTATTTTATTTGTTCGTAAAGCCATTGTTGTATTTAAATATCAAAAATTAAGGCATAAAAAAATCCCATTCGCCGTGGCGAATGGGATTTTAAGAATTAGTAAGCTTGTGTGATATTAGAATTTTAAAGCTACAGTTAATTCAAAATCATCATTGATGGTTTTGTCTCCTAAGTTTTCAAAGAAGTTTCCTGAGTTGTATTTAATATCATATTTAGTTCTGTCAACTTTAAATGCAGTTGTAGCAGTGTTACCATTTACAGTAATATCAAAAGTTACTGGTTTAGTAATTCCTTTGATAGTTAAATCTGCAGTTACTGTATAAACATCAGTTGCTTTTGCTCCGATAGTTTTGAAAACTAATTTAGCAGTTGGGAATTTTTCAGTTCCAAAGAAATCATCTGCTTTCAAGTGACCGTTTAATTTTCCTTGGTATTCACCAGAAAGGTCAGTTGCGTTAATAGATGTCATATCTACAGTGAAAGTTCCACCAGCTAATTTTTTCCCTTTAAATACTAAAGCACCATCTTTTAGGTTTACAGTCCCAGAGTGTTCTCCAGTTACTTTTTTTCCTACCCATTTAACAGTACTTGTTTTAACGTCAACTTTTTTAGTTTGTGCGTTAATTGAAACTGATGATAAAGCTACTACTAGAGCTAAAGCGATTGATTTTAAATTTTTCATTTTGTTTGATTTTAATAAATTTGGATTAATAATTATAGTGTGATAAATAATTCTTCTTGAGATTTTCTTACTTTTTTATGATGCTGTGTTGCATCTTCTTCGTGTCTGTATCCTACAGTTGCGATAACAGAAGCGTTTAAATTTAAAGCATCTAAGCCTAAGATTTCATTAAAAGCAGCTGGGTCAAAACCTTCCATTGGCGTAACGTCAATTTTTAATTCAGCGGCAGCATTCAATAAATTACCTAAAGCTAAATAAGTTTGTTTAGATGCCCAGGTATTTTTTACATCTGCTGGAAGTGTAGAGATTTTAGATTTCATAAAATCGCTATATCCAGATAATGATTCAGCTGGAATTCCTCTTGTTTCGCTAATATTTTTGATAAAACCATCAATTTCAGCATCACCAATATTAGTATCATTTGCAAAAACAACCAAATGAGATGCTTCAACAATTTGAGATTGTCCCCAAGCTACTGGTTGTAATTTTGCTCTTAATTCTGGTGACTCAACAAAAATTACTTTATATGGTTGTAATCCGTATGAAGACGAACTTAAACGTATCGCTTCTTTAAGTGTATTTAAATCTTCTGTTGAGATTTTTTTGGTCGCATCAAACTTTTTGGTTGCGTATCTCCAATTTTGATTTTCTAGGAAAGTATTCATGTTATTTATTTGTATTAATTTTTTTGATTTCTAAATTTCTCTAATAATTCATTTAATAATTCTAATTCTTCTGTTGTCAGGTTTTCAGAAAAAACAGTTTCGTGTTCAATTACTTTAGGATCTAATTCTTTTAAAACACCCAATCCTTTTTCTGTAATCGATACTTCTATTTTTCTTCTATTATTTGGGCATACATTTCTGGTGACAAAATCTTTAAGTAATAATTTATCGACTAATCGGGTTGTATTGCTTGTTTTTGCCAGCATTCGGTCCTGTATAACACACATGTTAGCTGGATTTCCTTTTTGACCTCTTAATATACGCAACACATTATATTGTTCTCCTGATAAATCATAAGGTTTTAAAACCTCATTAAATTTATCCTGAAGTACATTTTGTGTATACATGATATTCAGAATAACTCTTTTTGGATTATCCATCTTAACGGTACTTTTTATTACATCTTCAATTGTCATAGTCGTCAGTGTATAATTTGTATATACAAATGTAGTATGTTTTTATTGTTGTATATACAAATGTGTTGTTAAATTTACGTTAATATTATTGAAGGGGATTTTTTTGTGGTTGGAAATCGAGTTTAAAATTAGGAAAATATAATTTATAATTTGAATTTAAGGTATTGATTAATTGAAGTTTAATTGTTTCTTAAAGTGGCGTGAGACTTTGCGTGGGGCTTGAATTTAGACAAAGATTTCTGACTGAAGTACAAAAAAGAAACCCGACAAATTTTTAAAATCTGTCGGGTTTACTGTCTTAAATAAGTGAAATATAATATAAGTTATTTTTCACTTAAGGATTCTTCTATAAAGGTATTTATTGTTTCTTGTTCTTCGATTGTTGCGTCATTGTCCATATCACTATGATTAATAGTTGTGAATAGAACTTTGATTCCATATTTTTTTTGTTCTTGCTCCGTAGGTAATACACCTTCGTCTGCACTATAGTTTTTAGAGCGCAACGTATATACTCTAGGTTTATAAACTCTGGGAAGAGGCATTCTTCGGTTATCCATTGTTATAATTCTATAAACCGATTCAGGATATTTATCAGCAAATAGAGCTGTCATATCTCCACCATTCGAATGTCCGATTAAGGTTAGATGTTTAAAATCTAACTCAGGATTTGTTTTTTTTAATTCATTCAATACATATCGAATGTTTTCAACGCCTCTATCCCAATTTGGTCTTCTGGTAATTCTTAAATCTCCTTCCATTGCAAGAAGGTCATCAGTTGGTAATTCGTGTTGAATACTGACAACAAAATATCCTTTTGACGCTAAATTTTTAGTTAAATGGGAATAAATCATATTATCTCCACCTTTGTTTTCTCCATATCCATGACTGAAAATTATTACCTGTTGGTTATTTATTTTCTTGTCTGTATTTGGATGATATATGGCAACAGGAATTTTTCTATCCCTTGAATTATCAAATATTTCTATGTTGTCCAACTTAACGTCATAAGTAGTATTTGATACTTGACTATTCGTTTTCTTATTGCCTGAACAACTTATCAATAGTAAGCAAAGTAAAATCTGAGAATATATTTTGGTCATTTAGCTATGCTTCTATAAAATTTGTTTGCGAGGATATCTAATAATTAAGTTTAGGAAAAATATTAATGAGGCAAATTATCTTTAAAATAACCATAAGCCCAAGTTCCTAATATTGCGCTTACCAATGTTACTGCAATTACTGTAACTCCAGTTCCTATTTGTGCAAATAGGGGACCAGGACAAGCTCCGGTAATTGCCCAACCAAATCCAAATAACAATCCGCCATAAATCTGACCTTTACTAAATGTTTTAGGCTCAATCTTGATTTCTTCTCCCTGAATAGTTTTTACTTTGAATTTTTTTATCAAAAAAACAGATAGCATTCCTACTGCAACTGCGCTTCCGATTACACCGTACATAAAGAAAGATTGTAAACGGAACATTTCCTGAATACGATACCAGCTGATGATTTCGGCTTTTACGAATACTATGCCGAATACAATTCCGACAAGCATATATTTTAAGTTTGAAATTTTCATTTTTAAAGTTTTAAAGTGAAAGTATATAAGGAAGAATCAGGTTTGCCATAACAAATCCGCCAATCATAAAGCAAATAGTTGCTACCAGCGAAGGCCATTGCAAATTAGAAATTCCCATGATCGCGTGTCCACTTGTACATCCTCCCGCATAACGCGTTCCGAAACCTACAAGAAAACCACCTACTACAATCATTATAAAACCACGTAGGGTTAATAAACTTTCCCATGAAAAAAGCTGAACTGGCATTAATCCCGAATTATCGGTAATGCCATAAGTCGCTAACTCAGTTGTAAGTTTTGAGTTTATTTCGATAGCATTTGGATTCGATAAGAAAACAGTTGCTATTATTCCGCCTAAGAATATTCCGAAGACAAAGAATAAATTCCAGCTTTCTTTTTTCCAATCATATTTAAAGAATGAAATATTTGCTGGAATGCACATAGCACATATATGGCGTAATGATGAACTAATACCAAATGCTTTGTTGCCAAAAATTAATAAAATAGGCACAGTCAATCCAATTAACGGACCTGAAACGTACCAAGGCCAAGGTTCTTTTATAATTTCAATTAAATTCATTTTTCTTTTTTATTTAGGTTCAAAGCGGCAAAGGTTCAGAGGTTCAAAGGTTGAAATCTTTGTCGTTTTGTGTCTTTGTTACTTTTTTATTTAGGTTTGGAGTGGCAAAGATACAAAGGCTAAAACCTTTGTTGCTTTGTACCTCTGTACCTCTGTTACTTATTTATTTTAAAACTTTACTTTGACAAACGAAATCTGATTTTGGAATTGTAGTTTTTGCAATAGCATTAAAACCACCTTCAACTTCAGTGAAGTTTCTAAATCCGCGTGCTTGTAATATCGATGCAGCAATCATACTTCTATATCCACCAGCGCAATGCAAATAAAAATGCTCTTTTGGGTCGATATCTTTTACCCAGTCATTAATATAAGCCAAAGGTTTGTTGTAAGCATCTTCTATATGTTCGGCACTATACTCGGTTTCTTTACGAATGTCGATTACTTTGTTTTCTTCAACCTTAAATTCACTTGCAAATTGGTCAGGTGTAATTCTGTTCACCGTATCAATTTCGTAACCTGCATTTTTCCAGGCATCAAAACCACCTTCAAGATGTCCGATAATCGAATCAAAACCTACACGACTTAATCGGGTTACAGCTTCTTCTTCCAGTCCTTTTTCGGTTACTAATACAATAGGTTGTTTTACATCGGCAATTAAAGTACCAACCCAAGGAGCAAAATCACCGTTGATACCAATGTTCACCGATTGCGGAATAAATCCTTTGCTAAAATCGCCATTATTTCTAGTATCCAAAATCAAAGCACCAGTTTCTTCTACTACTGCTTCAAATTCGTCAACTTTTATAGTTTTCATTCCGTTATCTAAAACAGACTCAAAACTTTCATAACCACTTTTGTTCATAGCCACATTCATGCTAAAATAAGCAGGAGGAGGTAATAAACCATCAGTTACTTCGGTAATAAATTCAGCTTCGGTCATATTAGCACGCAAGGCATAATTGGTTGCTTTTTGGTTTCCAATTGTCGATACCGTTTCTTTACTCATGTTTTTACCACAAGCACTTCCTGCACCGTGAGCTGGATATACAATAACATCATCTGCCAAAGTCATTATTTTAGTTCGTAACGAATTAAATAATATGGCTGCTAATTGTTCTTGTGTCATCGAAGTGGCTTTTTGAGCTAAATCGGGACGACCAACATCTCCAATAAATAAAGTATCTCCAGAAAAAATCGCATAATCTTTTCCGCTTTCATCAATTAATAAATAAGTAGTGCTTTCCATGGTATGCCCAGGAGTATGCAACGCTTTTATTGTGATGTTTCCTAATTTAAACTCTTGTCCGTCGGTTGCAGAAACACAATCGAATCCACATTCGGCATTTGGACCATAAATAATCGGTGCACCAGTTTCTTTACTTAAATCAACGTGTCCTGAAACGAAATCGGCATGGAAATGTGTTTCGAAGATGTATTTTAATTTTACTTGGTCACGATTTAAACGGTCTAAGTAGGGTTGTATTTCTCTAAGTGGATCTATAATCGCAGCTTCGCCATTTGAAGTAATGTAATAGGCGCCCTGTGCTAAACATCCGGTATAAATTTGTTCAATTTTCATTGTTGTGTAATCTTAAATAATGTTTTACAAAGGTAACTTTGTTTTTTTGGAAAATAAGTGACTAATGTTACAGAATTTTTTTTGAGCTAAAAAAAAGAAAAATTGAACTGTATGAGTGATATAAGTAAATAGTAGTCAGCCTATTTATATAAAAGTTAAATTAACTTAGATCACTTATAATCTAAAAAAAAATAATGGTAGGGTAGTTAAGTAAGTAATTCACCATATAAGTGATATAAGTAAATGTAAGTTAAGCTATTTGAGTGAAACTTAAATGGGCTTAAATGACTTAAATGGTTTAAAAAAATAATGGAATAGTGTTTAAGTAAGTAATGCTTGTTTTTAGTTGTGTGATTTTTATGTAATTAGTGTTTTAGCTGTTTTTGAACTAACTAAAAATTTTTATAAAGGCAAGGTGATAAAGTTTTTTTTATGTCATTAAATGTTACATTTAATAGGTAAATTTGCGAAACCTCATAATAAAATAAAATACGCTAGTATGGAAGAAATGCTTTTTTATGACCGAATGCAATTCGCATTTACAATAACTTTTCACTACCTCTTTCCGCAACTTACAATGGGACTTTCCTTAATCATTGTATATTTTAAATGGAAATATTTAAAAACTCAAAACGAACAATACAATCATGCCACTCATTTTTGGATGAGAATCTTCGCGTTGAATTTTGCAATGGGTGTTGTTACGGGAATTCCGATGGAGTTTCAGTTTGGAACCAATTGGGCTAAGTTCTCGGAATTAACTGGTGGAATTATTGGGCAAACTCTTGCCATGGAAGGGATGTTTTCCTTTTTCTTAGAATCATCGTTTCTTGGAATATTTTTATTTGGAGAAAAACTACTCGGACATAAATGGCATTTTGTTACTGGATTATTGATATGCATTGGTTCGTGGGCTAGTGGGTTTTTAATTATTGCTACACATTCGTGGATGCAAAATCCTGTAGGATATGAAATTCTTGAAAACGGAAGATTTGTATTAACCAATTTTCAAGCTTTGTTCCTTAATCCTTGGTTGTGGCCTTCATATTTACACAATCAGGCAGCTTCGATGGTAACAAGTTCATTTGTTGTTGCAGGAATTGGTGCTTTTTATATTTTGAGTAAAAAGAATTTGACTTACGGGAAACTATTCGTGAAAACGGGTGTTATCTTCGGATTGATTTCGTGTGTAATTGTTGCAGTTCCTACAGGTGATTTACTGGCTAAAAATGTGGTAAAATACCAGCCTGTAACTTTTGCAGCTATGGAAGGAATTTTTCATACTGAGAAAAAAGGTTCTGAAATTGTTCTTATCGGTCAGCCTGATGTAAAAGATAAAAAACTAGATAATAAAATAGCCGTTCCTAATATATTGAGTTTCTTAACTTACGGAAGCTGGCATGAAGAAATAAAAGGATTAGATCAGTTTGACGAAAGTGTTCATCCTACTAATATATCTGGATTGTATTATGCTTATCATATTATGGTAGGATTAGGGACAATTTTTATAGGATTGATGGCTATGGCAGTTTTGCAACTTTGCCGAAAAAAACTATTCGAAACCAAATGGATTTTATGGTCGCTGCTTTTTATGCTTCCGTTTCCTTATATCGCCAATACTACAGGATGGTACACTGCCGAATTAGGACGTCAGCCGTGGTTGGTTTATAATTTATTACGCACTGCCGAGGGTGCTTCGCCAACGGTTTCCTCAGGGAATACATTATTTACATTATTAGGATTTATAGGATTGTATCTTTTATTGGGCATGTTGTTTTTGCTTATGGTTGGAAAAATCATCAATAAAGGACCTCACACAGAAAAAATATAATTATGGAGTTTTTTTGGTACGTAGTTTTAATGGGAATTCTAGCTGTTTACATTGTGTTAGACGGTTATGATTTTGGTGCAGGAATTATTCATTTATTTTTTGCTAAAACAGAAAAAGATAAAAAAGCAATAACTAGTGCGATTGGTCCTTTTTGGGATGCCAATGAGGTATGGATTATTGCAGCGGGGGGGGTATTATTTTTTGCTTTCCCGATTTTATATGCGTCATCATTCAGTGGGTTTTATTTGCCATTGATTATGATTTTATGGTTGCTTATTTTTAGAGCAATCGGACTAGAAATGCGTGGACAGATTCATCACCCGATGTGGGAAGTAATTTGGGATAAAGCATTCGGAATCGCGAGTTTACTATTGGCTTTATTCTTTGGGATTGCTTTAGGGAATATTGTTCGTGGTGTGAATCTAGGTATGGTTGTAAATGGTGTATCGACTCAGGAAGCTCATTTTTTCTTTTTGCCTTTATGGAATCCGACTTTTAGTCCGCAAGCCCATGAATTAGGGATTATCGATTGGTTTACGTTGTTTTTGGGGATTGTAAGTGTTGTAGCACTTACGATTCATGGCGCAAACTGGATTATTTTTAAAACTAATTCTTCATTAAATGAAAAGCTTAAAAAGGTAGTTTTTAGACTCAATATCGTATTACTGATTTTGGTATTTATATCCTTGCAAATCTGGCATTTTATTGAGCCAAAACCTTTTCATAATTTTATTGAAACTCCAATACTTTGGATATTCCCATTAATTACCTTTATTGGGATTGTAGGATTGTTTAAGGTGCGCACGTACAAAAAAGACGGAATGGGGTTTGTGTTTTCAACATTGTTTCTTGTGGGAGGTTTTGCTTCTACAGCAGTTTCAATTTTCCCGAATGTTTTACCATCTACTAACAATGTAAATCCTTCATTAACGATTTATAATACGGCTGCTCATGAATACGGATTAGAGGCTGGAATGAGTTGGTTTTTTATCGCCTTGGCTCTAGTTATTGTATATTTTATTATTCAATACCGGGTTTTTAGTGGTAAAATGGATGATATTGGATATGGGGAACATTAAGTTTTTAGCCACGGATTTCACAAATTAATTATATGATTAGCAGTTAATTTTCTGCCACAGATTATATGATTTAAAAGGATTTTAATCTTTGTCAAAGTTCTTTTTACTTTGACAAAGATGGCTTTAGATATAGCAACACGATAGTGCGGATTTTTAATTCGTGCCCACAATCTAAATCAGAAAATAGTGCTTTGGTTGGAACGGGCATAGATTAAAAATCCGCGCTATTTTTGTGTTGAAAGTTGTTTTTTTAAAGTTTTATAAAATCAAAAATTATTATCTCTATGGTTGCGTTAGGGATAGGAGCGTTATCCTTTTTATTTTTTTCTAATAAAAAGATATAGCGGATAGCCCGACCGAAGGGAACGCCCAAAATATAATTCTAAATAATAATTTTAGTTATTTAGTTTCGAACGAATTATTTTAATAAATGAAATACATAATTACGCTGTTTTTTTTCTTTTTCGGATGTATTAATAGTTTTGCATGTGATTGCGATATTCCGAAAGCTATATTAGAGTTTTATTCTTCAAAAGAGGTGTTTACCGGAAGAATTATAAAAAAGACATTTGATAAAGATTCTTCTAATTATACGATCACATTTGAGGTTCTGAAAAGTTATAAAAATGAGAATATTCCAAATGAATTGTCATTTACCTTTAGATACAAAAAAAAAGGTGCTCAAAATTCTTGTTATTGGGAAGCTTTTGTAAATGAGGAATGGGTTGTATATGCCTCTGAAAGGAATGGGAAATTAGTGTTTGAAAAAAACTGCTCTAATTCGGCTTCATTGAAATGGACTAATAATGTTGTTCCCAATGAGAAGATGCTGGAAAATGGGAATAAATTTAAAATTGATGACTTTATTTATCAATTCGAAAGTGATTTTAATCTCCCTAATCCGATTTCTAACATTGATTCTATTTTTAAAACAGGGAAGCTTAAAGATTATGGAAATAAACATGCTTTATTGGGATTGTATATAGATAAAAACGGAAAATTAATTTCTCTTTTTACAGGTATAGATCTGGTAAACTCGGAAGGTGAGTTTAAGTATGATTCTATATATGGTTTGCAAAGGGAATTAAAAATTAAAAAGAAACGCCCATATACGGAATTTGAAAAAGATGCAATTGACTTAGCTATGTCAGTTAAAGACTGGGAAATAAAGCGCCATAATAGTACTAAGATTCCTGTTAGCCATATTCGGTATCTGAAAATTGAGTTTGATAATAAAGAAATGAAATGGAAATATGAGTTATAATCTTTGTCAAAGTAAAAAGAACTTTGACAAAGATTACTCTACGATGTCTTTTAGAAAATCAATGAATGAATCTGAGTATTTTTCGAATTCCCATTTTCCATTTCCGTGCATACTTGTATAGATTGGTGCATCATTGTTTGTGATGTTTGTAATATCAATACAATATGGGTCAGCACCAGCGTCGGCTATTACAATATAATTTGATGGCCAATCTTCGAGAATTTCGTTTGTTATTGAGTTGAAAGAATAACCATTTTGAGATTTGATTAAATCATCGGCTCCATATAAATTTAATCCCTGAAAGAATTTTTCATCGTCGATAAAAACTCTGATAGGAGAATAGTTTTTAAGAAACAGCAAATAATTCTCGGGTAGTTTCCACTTTTTTTCTATTTCAGCAATTTTGTTTTCGTCGGCAATTGCAAGCCAATCAGTTGGGTTTGATAAATCTTGTTGTTTGTTTCTTTCTATTTCTAGTTTATAGTTTAGTTTAGAAACTGCTTTCTCTAGTTCTGTTTTTGGATTTTTTAGTGTGGGATGAATTTGAGGTTCTTTATGGCCTGAGCCTTGGTTATATCCTTTGCTTTGCCAATCTAATAATTCGTCAATCCTAAAGTTTTCAATTTTCCAATAGCCAGGATCTTTTGGTAAATCACGGTCAAAAGGTTGCTTGCTGTGTATTGCAATACTTTTGATTGCTTTTGCACGAACTTCTGTTGGTAAGCTTTCGTTTTGAGCTAACTCAATGAGAGTTTTATATGCTTTTATTCCTTTTGTTTTTATAAGTCCGTCGATTCCCCAATAGGTAAGTTCTGGTTTTGTAATTGTCCACTCGAAGAAGTCACTATAATTTGTTTCATCTTCTAGTACAAGGTCAATAATATCAGTCAACAAGAAATTTCTCCAATGCAGCATTTTGCCATCTTTTGAATATTGGATTAAAATTTCGATAACTTTTTCTCTGTCTGTAGTGGAGAAACTTTTTATTAGTTTGTCTTTTATTTTAGAAAATTTACTTCCGTCATCTTCTGTAAATAAACTTTCTTCGAAGTGTTTGATTGTTTTTGCCATAAGGTTGATTCGTAATGAATATCATTATTCTAAACGTACTAAAATAAAAACCTCAATTCTACTTTTGCTTAGTGAATTATGCGGTTTTAATCTTTGTCAAAGTAAAAAAAAACTTTGACAAAGATTGGCTTAAACTTAAAATCTTAAAAGAAAACTTCCTTTGTAATAATATAAAATCCCATTATTAGTACAAACCAACCAAACATTGGTTTTAGTTTAGTTCCGTCGATTTTTTTAGAGAGTTGTGTTCCTATGAGCATTCCTAAAAGTGCGATTCCAGAAATTTCTAATAAGAAGATATAGTTTACTGGAGTTCCGATATATAAATCTCCTCCAAAACCTATAGATGAATTAATGAATATAATAAGCAATGATGTTCCTACGGCTTGCTTCATAGGTAAATTGGCAAAAAATATTAGCGCTGGAATAATTAAAAATCCACCGCCAGCACCTAGAAATCCTGTTACAATACCCACAACAAAACCGATTATACTTAGTTGGGTGTAGTTTGTTGTTGTAGGTTTTAGTTCGGCTTTGTTTTTTCTAATCATAGAGATTGCAGCTGCTATCATTAATACAGAAAAAATAAGCATGATTAAAAAGTCTTTGGAAACGGTATAGGAAGCAACAGAGAATAATGTTGATGCGATTTGAGGGAAAATTACTTCTCGTATAATCAAAATAGAAACTACCGATGGAATAGCAAAATACAATGCCGATTTCAGTTTAAGATTCCCCATTTTGTAATGGCTATAACTACCAAATAAAGCAGTGATTCCGACTATAAACAATGAATAAGTTGTTGCTTGCTCTGGATTTATCTTAAATAAATAAACTAAAATAGGAATAGTAAGGATTGAGCCTCCTCCGCCAATTAAGCCTAACGAAAGTCCTATAATAATTGAAGCAAAATAACCTAAATATTCCATTGATGTTTTTTTTTGATACAAAGGTTGTTCCTTAAAACGTAAGGCACAGTAACATTTATCACATTGGGTTTATTAAATGCGAATTTCGTTTCAACGTTAAAAAATATTTACCATTAAGAGATTAAGAAAAATTAAGGTTTAGTGTATTTAAACTTAGTAAATACACTTAGATCTATTTGCTATTACTTTTCATTATCACATTAGGCGGAGTAAAAATGTTTATTCAAGTTCTCGACTCCGCTCGAACTGACAATAGAAGATATTTCATTTTAAATTTTAAAATTAAGTTCAAACCTTAATTTTTCTTAATCTCTTAATGGTAAAAAAATGTTTTAAATGTTTTTTTTAAATAAGCGCAATACATTTATCACACAAGATTTGCTATTAGTTTCAACGTTAAAAAATATTACCATTAAGAAATTAAGTTCCATTAAATTCAAACTTTAATTTTTCTTAATCTCTTAATGGTTAAAAAAATCAAACATTCTATTTTAAAAGTTCAATTTGGTTTCGGTTTAGTTTTACCAAACCACGTTGTTCCATTTTTTTTAATAAGCGCGATATTACTTCTCGTGAGGTATTAAGTTCTGTAGCAATTTCCTGATGTGATACTTTTAATTCGGTGCAACCACAAGCGTCTTTATGACGTTTTAGATAAAATTCTAATCGTTCATCCATAGAACGGAAAGCAATACTATCGACAACTTCTAAGACTTCTTCAAAACGACTTCTATAGGTTTCAATCACAAATTCGTACCAAGTACGGTGTTCCATCATCCATTTATCCATTAAGTTTAACGGAATCATGACTACCGAAACATCTTCGACTACTTTTGCCATTATCTGACTTTTCTCGCTCTTGGTTGCGCAAATCATCGATATGGCACAAGCTTGACCTGGTTGTAAATAATACATGAAAAATTCGCCACCATCTTCGCCTTCACGGTAAATTTTGATTTTACCTTTGGTTATTAAAACAGTGTTTTTTATGTATTGTCCAGTTCGCATTAAAATAGTTCCTGCTTCAGAATCCTGCATAGTAGCATTAGTTTCGATAGCTGAAATTAATTCGTTGGAAAAGTTCGGAAAGATATTTTTTAAAGGAGTTTGCATTGACGTTGTTTTTTGTACTAATTAGTAATGGTTTTATTCATTAAAATCAGCGCTTTCGATATAATAGGTATTGATGATTTTTTGAAAAGATTCTAATTTTATATTTTCGGATTTAATGATTTTTCCGTTTTTATAAATATGATATTCTCCGTTATTAGATGGTTTTTCAGTCCATAAAATTCCGTTTTTTATTTTTCCTGATTCATCTGTAATTAGATAAGCAGTTGTATTTGTTGCTGATTCAGCATTTATTTTGTCTCGATATTTACTCATATAAATTCTGTAAATAGCATCTTCTTTAGAGAAAAAATCGGCAATTTGATTAAAAATGGAGTCAACAGTTACATTGTTTTCTGATGTTTTTAAGAAGAGAAATAACTTATAGCTTTTTTCGAAATCATCTCCATGGGCATCAGCCATATTGTTTTTATAGAGATAGCTGGTTTTTTCATTATCATATATTCTATTCGAAATTTTGCTTTTTGCGGGTAAGTTGTTGATGTTAAAATCGATTACTTCGAGATAGAAAATTTGTTTGTCTTTATAAATAAATTCGCTAACCTTCTTTTTATCTTTTACATATATTTTAATAATAGCATCTTTCTCGTTTAAATTTTTAACCACAATTGTATCATTCTCTTTGGTAAAGAAAAAGGAGTTATAGTAGCTATTGGCATAAATTTGTACCGCAAAACTTTCGAGTTTATCATTATTATATTTTTTAATAATTTCTCCACTTTCAATCTTAATTTCTTCGGTTCTCAGATTATTTTTTTCGTTCTGTGCTGTAACAGATAAACCGCAAAATAAAAGTATTGTTATTATTAATTTCATTTTAATGTGCTAATTATGAGTAGGAAAGTTTTTGTAATAAAATCCAAATTTTGGTAACTTAATTACAAAGATAACCGATTATTATGGTATTAATTATATAGAGTTTATGTTTAAATGCCAATTTACTCAAATAATAATATCCTATTTTCTATGGGTTTTGTAGACTGTATTTTTGAAAATTATTTGTAGAAAACAGAATTCATTGATTATTATATCTTTGCTAAAACGTTTTCTACGAATTATAATATAAATCACAAATAGTAGGTTTATAGTTTGCCAAAAACGTTGTAATTTTACCTAAAAATACGATATCATGAATTTATCACAAGAAGATTGGGTAGCTCAATTTGAAGCTGACGAAAATGCAGTTATACTTGATGTAAGAACTGAAGACGAATACAATGATGGCTATATAGAAAATGCTCTTAATATTGATATCAATAAAGGACAGGCTTTTATTTATGAGCTAGAGGAGTTAGATAAAAATAAAAATTATTATGTGTACTGTCGTTCTGGAGCCAGAAGTGCAAAAGCGTGCCAAATAATGAATGAGATGGGGTTTAATAACGCCTATAATTTATTAGGAGGTATACTGGACTGGGATGGAGAAACAGTAACACCATAAAAATAAGAAGAGGCGCGTGCCTCTTTTTTATTTTCTAAAAACTAAATAACCAAAAAACAAAACAACCAAATAATGAGTTTTATACCAGAGGAATACCAAATAAATACTCCATTGGTACAGGATACCTATCTTGTAAACGGAGAGTTAAAAAAATGGACAGGGCAAACTACACCTGTTTTTTCTACCATATCATCTACCGAAAAATATACGCCTACTTTATTAGGATCTATTCCTTTTATGGGAGAAGCCGAAGCGATGGAAGTTGTAGAGTCTGCAACTGCCGCTTATAATAAAGGACAAGGTTTATGGCCTACAATGAAAGTTGTGGATCGTATAAAATGTATGGAGAATTTTGTTTCCCAGATGAAAGCCACCCGTACCGAAGTTGTAAAATTATTGATGTGGGAAATCGGGAAATCATTAGGAGATTCAGAGAAAGAATTTGACAGAACTGTAGAGTATATTTACGATACTATCGAAAGCTATAAAGAGTTAAATACTAGTGGAGCAAGTTTTACCAAAGTACAAGGTATAAACGCTATGGTACGTAGAGGCCCTCTAGGAGTTGTATTATGTCTTGGACCATACAATTATCCATTAAACGAAACATTTTCATTACTTATTCCGGCATTGATTATGGGTAATCCTGTAATCTTTAAACCAGCTAAACACGGTGTTTTGTTATTATCACCTTTATTAGAAGCCTTTAGAAGTAGTTTCCCGAGCGGAGCAATTAATATTGTATATGGTAGAGGTAGAGAAGTAGCATCGCCAATAATGAAATCTGGAAAAGTCGATATCCTGGCTTTGATCGGAAATAGTAAATCGGCAATTGCGCTGCAAGATCAGCACCCGAATAAAAACAGATTACGTTTGGTATTAGGATTAGAAGCAAAAAATCCTGCGATAATTTTACCAGATGCCGATTTAGATTTGGCTATTCAGGAATGTATCGTTGGAACATTATCTTTTAACGGACAACGTTGTACTGCACTAAAGATTTTATATGTGCATGAATCTATTGCCGAAGAATTTAATAAACGCTTTGCAGCAAAAGTAGATTCGTTGATTTTCGGGAATCCATGGGATAAATCAGTTTCGCTTACGCCACTTCCAGAGCCAGAAAAACCACATTATATTCATGAATTAATTCATGATGCAACTAGTAAAGGAGCTAAAGTAATTAATGAAAAGGGAGGATTACGCACGGATAATTATATATTTCCAGCGGTTTTATTTCCTATAAATAAAAAAATGCGTGTATATCACGAAGAACAATTTGGACCAGTTGTACCTATCTTGACCTTTAAGGATATTCAAGAACCGTTAAATGATATGGCTGAGTCTAATTACGGACAACAAGTAAGTTTGTTTGGTAAAGACATCAAAACGATTGCACCACTTATAGATACTTTGGTAAATTTAGTGTGCAGGGTAAACCTGAATAGTTCTTGCCAGAGAGGACCAGACGTTTTCCCATTTACTGGTCGTAAAGATTCGGCTGTAGGAACCTTAAGTATTCACGATGCATTGCGTTCGTTTTCTATTAGAACATTCGTAGCATCAAAAGATAATGATTACAATAATGCCATTTTGCAAGAATTATTAAATAGTAAAGAATCGAATTTTATAAATACCGATTATATCTTGTAGTAGCTATTTTTTAATGTTTAAAGCCGTCTTAATCCATTTGGAGTAAGGCGGTTTTTTTATTTTATATAAAGAGACTTAGTTTTAATTGTAGTATTTTTGCTTCAAATTATTATTTAGAATTACAAAAAATACCATGAAAAATTTTACGTTCCTTT
>NZ_NCWQ01000073.1:0-21965 GCF_002156885.1 Flavobacterium sp. AJR
ATAAAGATTAAATGGATTTTTAAAATTTGTGTTGATCTACGTTTGTTCATAAACGGAATTCTAAAGCAAAAACTTAACATTCTTTCCGATAAATAAAAACTTTGAGAAAAACTTTGCGGACTTTGCGTAAAACTTTGCGAACTTTGCGGTTAAGAAAAAATTTAGCATGGCAAAAATACTTACAGGCGTACAAAGTACTGGAACGCCGCACTTAGGCAACTTATTGGGAGCAATTATTCCTGCAATCGAATTATCTAACAAACCAGAAAACAAATCATTTTTGTTTATCGCCGATTTGCATTCGATTACACAAATAAAAGATGGTAAAACTCTAAGAGAGAATACCTTTAGCGTTGCTGCTGCCTGGCTTGCGTTTGGTTTGGATATTGACCGTGTTACTTTTTACAGACAATCAGATGTTCCACAAACAACTGAATTAACTTGGTATTTAAGCTGCTTTTTTCCTTTCCAAAGGTTGACTTTAGCACATTCTTTCAAAGATAAAGCTGACAGACTTGACGATGTAAATGCAGGTTTGTTCTCGTACCCAATGCTTATGGCAGCAGATATTTTGCTTTATGATGCAGAGTTTGTTCCTGTTGGAAAAGATCAAATGCAACATTTAGAAATTACACGTGATGTAGCCTCTCGTTTTAACCACCAAATGGGTGAAACTTTTGTAATTCCTGAAGTTAAAATTCAAGAAGACAGTATGTTAATTCCTGGAACTAATGGAGGGAAAATGAGTAAATCGGCTAATAATTATATCGATATATTCTCAGACGATAAAACGTTACGTAAGCAAGTTATGAGTATCGAAACGGATAGTACTCCACTTGAAGATCCTAAGAATCCAGATACTTGTAATGCATTTGCAATTTATGCTTTAATCGCAACTGAAGAGCAAATTGCCACAATGAGAGCTAATTATTTAGGCGGAAATTATGGTTACGGTCATGCCAAACAAGCTTTGTTTGAATTGATTACTGAGAAATTTAAAACCGAAAGAGAAAAATACAATTACTACATAAATAACCTTGACGAAGTAGATGCTTTACTTAAAAAAGGAGCCCAAAAAGCAGCAGTTATTGCTAATGAAGTTTTGGAAAGAGTACGAGTAAAACTAGGGTTTAACTAGAAAATAACTTAATAATAATCTCACCAATGTCTTACAATCATTGGTGAGATTTTTTTATAAACATTATACTAAATCGATTTAGTAATTACGCAAGGAGCAACAAAATAAAAAGAAATAGTAACTAATTTGAAGGTATTTAAACTCCATAAATTTTGTCTTTTCGACGAAGGAGAAATCTCCACAAAGAGCTCTATAAAGTGAATCGCTAATTTTTGTCGAGTTTCTTACGGAGATTTCTCCTTCGTCGAAAAGACAATTTTGTCAAGAAACTTTGCAAATCTAGCGGTTAAATTCTCTGTCAATTGATTTCAAGAAAACATGAATCAATTATTCAAAGAATCATTCAAATCAAATCGCCTCAAACAATTTTCCTGGCAAAGGGCGAATCACGCCTTTAAGTTCCATATTCAGTAACAATCCTGAGATTTTGTAAATCGGGAAATTACATTTTAAAGCGATAGTATCCATTAAATCCTTTCCGGTTTTTAATAAATAATCATAAATTTTCTGTTCATCGGGTTCTAATTCTACAAACAATTGCTTCTGTACCGATTTAGACGTGTTTTCGACGTCCCAGTTCAAAATATAAATCAAATCGGCAGCATTAGTCAGCACGTTTGCTTTTTGTGTCTTAATTAAGTTATTACAGCCTTGGCTAAATTTATCAGTTGTTCTGCCTGGAACTGCAAAAACATCCCGATTATAATCATTAGCCATATTAGCCGTAATGAGTGATCCTCCTTTATCTGCAGATTCAATTACAATTGTAGCTTCACTAATACCAGCAACGATACGGTTTCGGCGTACAAAATTTTCTTTGTCTGGATTAGAAGAACTCCAGAATTCGGTCATAAAACCACCGTTCTGTTCAACTCTGGCAACGTATTTTTTATGAGTTTTAGGATATATTTGGTTTAATCCATGTGCAACAACGCCTATAGTCTGAAGATTATGATCCATTGCCAATTGGTGTGCAAAAATATCAACACCATATGCAAAACCACTTACAATAACAGGATCCAAAGGGGCTAAATCTTCGATCAATTTTTTGCAAAATTCCATCCCGTACGACGTGATTTGTCGCGTTCCTACGATACTTATGATTTTTTTATTCGTCAAATCAATGTTTCCGGAGCTAAATAACAAAACAGGAGAATCAATACAATGTTTCAAACGATCAGGATAGTTTTTTTCCTGAAAAAAAGTTATATTAATCTCATTTGCATGAATAAAATCAAGTTCTTTTTGCGCTTTTTCAAAAATTGACTTTTCTTGAATATTCTTCAATAAAACAGATCCAACTCCATCAATAGAAGCAAGTTGCGAAGACTTAGTTTTAAAAATTGCTTCGGCAGTACCGCAATGCAACAATAGCTTCTTTGCCATTATATCTCCCACTCCATCAACACTTTGTAAGGCTAATAAATAAAATAAATCCTGTTCAGACATTTGTCTATAAAATTTGGTTACACAAATAAAACAAATCCCTTATTTGTTATTTACAAAGATGATAATTTTACGTAAATTCTTGCCAAAAAAAATAAACTTTAAAAAAGTCGTAAAATATAAAAAATTAGTCGTTTTTATAAATATTTAGATTTCAATTGTTTACATAAAGTTTTGAATTGTTAATAAAAATTGTGAATAAAATTTTGATAACTATTTACGTTGTCTAACTTTGTTACTATGAAAATCGAAACTTACATCGCGCAGTTATTGTATCGTTATCAGTGTGTAACGGTTCCTGGGTTTGGAGCTTTTTTAACCGAAATTCAATCGGCTCAACTTAATGAAGGCACAAATTCTTTTTTTCCACCGAAAAAATTAATCTCTTTCAATTCACTTATCAAAAACAACGACGGCTTGTTGGCAAATCATATTGCTCAAACCGAAAAAACATCGTATAAATTTGCTGTGAGTTCACTTCATTATGAAGTTTTAAGCTGGAAAAAGGAATTAGAAGATAACGGTTTTCTTTCTATTAAAAACGTTGGAGAAATTAGAGTCAATGCAGATAAAAATCTTGTGTTTACTCCTAATGATCAGAACAATTATTTAGCTTCTTCATTTGGTTTAAGCCCATTCGTTTCTCCTATGGTAAAAAGAGAAGTTTTTGAAAAACATATCGAAGCTTTAGAACTAGAAACGGCTGATGAAAATGAAGCAATTGGATTATCTGGTTACAGAAATTCTTATTTAAAATATGCTGCAATTTTTATACTTGCGTTAGGTGTTACTGGTAGTATAGGTTACCCAATGTATCAAAACCAAATTGCAAACGAAACTGTTCTTGTAGAAACTGCTGTACAAAAGCAAGTTCAGAATAAAATTCAAGAAGCTACATTCTTTATAAAAAACCCAATGCCTGCGGTAACTCTTTCTGTAAAAGAAGATAAATTACCAATGCCTTATCATATTATGGCAGGTGCTTTTAGAAGTGAAAAAAATGCTCAAAAAGCATATAATCAATTGAAAAAAGCTGGGTATGATGCTAAAATAATTCCTGCTAACAGACACGGTCTTTTCCCTGTTTTATATGGTAGTTATGCTACAATGCGTGAAGCAGAAAAAGCTCAAAAAGAAATCCAGAATACTATAAATCCAGATGCTTGGATTTTAATAGAAACGCTTTAATCACATAAGGAACAATCCTTTAGGATTAAAAGACGAACTATATACACTAAAAACACCATTTCTTGATAAAAGAAAATGGTGTTTTTTTTTACAACAATAAAAGTCAAAAAAACAACAACATAGGTTTTTTACTACATTTTGGAATAATATTTGCTAATGTTTTTAGAACATTCAAAATTTAATACCATGAGAATTGCACAAAAACTAGGCATCATTATTTGCCTTTTTATTACAACACAATCATTTTACGCACAACAAATTGCAACCAGTCTTACTCAGGAAATGCTCTTGAAAAAAGAGAAAGATGACGCGAAGAAAACATTAGAAAATCAGAAAGAATTACAAAAAAGACAAGATCAATTAAAGCAAGATCAAAAAAAAGCCGAGAAGCGTCAGAAAAAAATAGAAGACGCTCAAAATAAAATTGAAAAAACTAAAAAAGAAATTAAGAAAACGGAAGACAAAAATCTGAAAATTCAGAATGAAATTAATGCTAACAAACTACCTGAAAACAAGATTCAACAAAAGATGATAAAGTCTAAAGAACAGGAACTTGAGATATTAAAACTACAATCTAAGCTTACAGAACAGCAACAAAATCTAACAAAAATTTTAGATTCAAAATAGCTCAAAAAAAACATAAATAAAGAAAACCCTATTCAGCCGAATAGGGTTTTTATGTTTTTAGGAAAAATTAAACAGTTAATTCAAACTTGCTTTGTACATACGTAATTCATCCCAAGTAAATTTCTCACCATGCTTCTCTTTCAATCCGTTAAGAGATTCTTCCTGATAGAACTGGAAAGCTTCTTTTAATGCTGCAATTTTATCAGCTGGTAACACATCGTTAACCGAAATAACTTTTGTTTGAATCAGTTTTACCAAATGAGATTCAATGGTTTGTGTTGTCAGTTTACGAATATTAGCAATATCTTTTATAGACATTTTTTCCTGCCACAACTCATACGTTTCTTCAACAGTAGATTTTTTAACCGTTTTTTCTTTCGGTTTTTTAGACGAATAACGTTCCACAGGTTCATCGTCATCCAATAAATCTCCATTTTTACTTTTAAAATTATCTCGAATTGTCGTCGTTTTCTTCGACTTGTAACTTTTAATCTCTGGCGACGTTAATTTCTCTTTAGAGATAGTATCTCCCGCAACAACCGTTTCTATCAATAATCGAGCTTTCATTAGGCGTAAAACCGCTTTAGTTTGCAACTCTTCTAACAAAACTAATTCATCGTAAAAAGCCTTCGCTTTTTTTACACGCTGAATTTCTTCCATTTTGTATAAAAGTTCATAAACCAATTCGTCCATTGGTTTCATAAAGTAGCCGTAAGCAGCTTCTATTCTTTCAGAAACATGAATTAAATCAACCGTTTCATTATTAAAAATTCTGTTAAGCTGAACAATGAATTTTATAGCTGGATCTACGAGCGATTCTATAATCAAAGTTTGCTTTTTTGCCCATAACGCATGCTTTGCTTTTTCTGAACTTTCAGACTTATCGTTGTAACTGTATTGATGATTACGCCATTCTTGTGCTAAATTTGCCCAATCGAAACTGTTAGCCAAATACTTATGAATAAAATTCTTGGTCTCAAAGTGCAATGAGTTCTTCAATAATTCCTCGGAAGCTTTGTTCAAAGCATAATCCATTACATCCTGATCGTTAGAAATACCATTCATACGCAGCGGAGAAAGCAAAATAAGCCCATTTAAGGAACGCAAACGCGATAATGCTACATATGCTTGTCCAGGAAGAAAAACTTGCGATACATCGAGCGCAGCTTTGTCAAAAGTTAAACCTTGGCTTTTATGCACCGTAATTGCCCAGGCAAGTTTGATAGGATATTGCACAAAAGTTCCTAAAACCTCCTCCTCTATTTCCTGAGTCATTTCATCGACTTTGTATCGAATATTCTGCCATTCGTATTTCTCAACTTCGATGGTTTTATTCTCCTCAGGAAAATGAACCATGATTTCCTGGCTCGAAAGCGATTTAATCACACCCATTTTTCCGTTAAAATAATTTTTATCAAAAGACATATCATTCTTCACAAACATGATCTGAGCACCAACCTTAAGCTGAAGATTTGGATCAAGCGGATATATTTTTTCAGGAAAATCACCAACAATATCAGGGAAATAATTATTCATTTTTCCTTTTAAATCATTGATAGCCTGATTATTAATTGTATCAGCCTTAGCATTATGCGTTGTAAGTGTAATGTACCCTGGATTATTTTTTAAGTCAAAATCAGGTTGAACATACTGATTTAAACTCTGGATATCTTGTGGTGTAATTTGATTATTTCGCAAGTTATTTAATACCGAAATAAACGAATCATCTGTCTGACGAAAAATTTTAGATAATTCAATATACAAAGGCGGATTTTGCTGAATTACATGCGAATGAAAAAAGAATTTTCCGCGGTAATATGTTCTCAAAGTTCGCCATTCTTCATCACGAATTACTGGCGGCAATTGCAATAAATCCCCAATAAACAATACCTGAACACCACCAAAAGGTTGGCTATTTTTACGAACCGTTTGCATCATAAAGTCCATAGCATCAAGCAAATCGGCACGCAACATACTCACTTCATCAATAACTAAAAGCTCCATGTTGCGGATAACCGAACGCTTAACATTATTCATTTTAAAATGCCTGCGCAAAGTAGCTTTCGTTTCAAACTTGGTAGTTTCCGAGAATTGTGGTGAAGAATTATCCGGAATAAACCCTGCAAATGGCAACTGAAACATCGAATGTATCGTAACACCACCAGCGTTAAGCGCGGCAATTCCCGTAGGTGCCACAACTACAGTGTTTTTGTGTGTTGTTTCGATAATTTCACGCAACAATGTAGTTTTACCAGTTCCAGCTTTTCCTGTAAGAAAAATGGAACGTTGTGTTTGGTTAATAAACTGTAGCGTGTATGAAGCTGCTTCGGAAATATTTTGCATTAGGCTTGTATTTTAGAAAAGAAAAAACTCGAAATTCTGATAAGAAATTCTTTTTGCAAAAGTAGAAGAACATATCGAGTTAAAAACCTAATTGTAGATATTTTATAATAAAAAAAGCCTATATCATTTCGGATATAGGCTTCAAAAATAGTTTATTTATTTATATTATTTTTTAGCTGTCGTTGTATCTTTTGCTTTAGCATCAGTTTTAGTATCTAGCTTTGTTCCAGCTTTATAATTGTCATTCAAAGCTTTAACGATATCTTTTGTAATATCATATTTGTCCTCAGCATATAAAATTGATGCTGCATCACCTGTACCGTAAATGTAAGAGTACCCTTTTTCTTTACCGTAATTTTTGATGAATTTTTTAACTCCAGTAACCAAAGAATCCATTTCGGCACCGCTTTCTTGTTGCAATTGTTGAGCAAGTGCTTGTTGTGCATACCCCAATTGTTGTTCTCTTTTTTGTAACTCAGCACCTCTTTGTTGTGCCCATGCTTGACCATTGGCTTGAGCCTGGCTTTGAAAATTAGCAGCATCTTGTTTAAAACGAGTAATCTCGGCTTGAAGCTGTCTCCCTTTTTCCTCTGCTTGTGCTTTGTATTTAGCTTCAAGGTCTTTTGCTTCTGTGTACTCTTTCATTAAAACTGAAGTGTCAACGTAAGCTGTTTTTACTTCTTTAACTTCTGCTGTTTTGTTACAAGCAACAACTGAAATTGAAAGTGCGATAATTACTAATGCTTTTTTCATTTTGTTAATTTCTATTTTTTTTAAAGTATGAAAGACAAAAATATAAAAAAATCAATAGCACCGACATAAAGTTTAAAAAATGCACGATTTTTCTAGTATCAATTTTTGTTATCAAACCCCTATTTTATATAATTTACTGCTATTAATATTGGATTTAATAGCTGCTTTTTAAGGCGTTTTCTCAAAAGAGGAATATAAACGCTCGTTTATCACCAAAAGCGTGTCTTAAAGCAGCTAAAAACGCTTTTTACTTGTTTTTTAGGAGGTAAATGTGCGATGAATATTCTAAAGTTCGTTTTGCTTTCCAATTTGACTTTAAACCAATAAAAAATGCAGATAGATAATTCATTTTTCCAGTTTTGTATTTTTCCGAAAGTAAGCTCACATAAAACGAATCAAATTTCATTGGGAGGATTTTTTCCAGGCGCATATCTACTTTTTCAAAAAGGGACTGAATCGCTTTTTTTGAGAAATGCCAAAAATGAATTGGCACATCATAAGCTGCCCAAAAAGTTTTATAATGATTTGCATCGAAAGATTTAAAATTTGGAACTGCTACAATTAACGTTCCAGTTGGTTTTAATAATCGCTTCAATTCCTGAATTTGTAATTCTAAATTTGGGACGTGTTCCAAAACATGCCACATCGTAATTACGTCAAAAGAATTATTCTCCAGGTCAGCAATTTTTTCTACAAAAGAAATCCCTTTTTTTATTGCGATAGATTTTGCTCTGTCGCTCGGTTCTACTCCAACAGTTTCCCAACCGTTTTCTTTTGCCGTTAATAAAAAATCTCCTGTTCCGGCTCCGATATCCAAAATTCTCCCTTTTTGTGGATTTTCAGAATTAATTAAATTCAGCTTATTTTTTAAAGCTATATTTTTTACAATGTGATATGCCTTTTCAAATAACGAACGTTTGTTATCTGTGTGCGAAATATAATCTTCGCTTTCATAATATTTCCCCAGATTATTTTCATCGGGTTGTGGAGATGTAATTAGCATGTCCAAAGTTTCATCATAATACAATTCAAAAGTTTCTTTAGAAACTGAGTGATCCTTTACAGTAAGAAAATGTTTTTTGTTTAAAACGTCCATTTTATAATTATTGGTATTTTGGTTTAATTTTACGCCAAACCCAAAAAACGGAAAATTTCATTTTTTGGGTTTCTTGTTCTTAATATTTTATTTTTCTCTTTTACGATTCCAATTTATTTTTACAGCCGATATTTTTTCGTTTTCAATTCTTGTTTCTGTATAAATAGTAAATCCATTTTTCACATAAAACAACAATGGCGATTTATACAGCGCTGCATTCTTTTTAATTTCATTTTCGTGGTCTATAACCCAACCATTCAAATTATTCTTATTCTTTTTTAATTCTTCAATTAAAAACGAACCTTTTCCAGTTCCTTGAATTTGACTGTCGATAATAATTGCAAACCAATCTTCATTATCTCGCAAAAAAGCAAACGCCCAGCCTTTGATTATATTCTCATCATCAATTAAAAAATGATGTTTTACATCTGACAAACTATTTAAATACAAATCAAAATCATGAATTGTTTCATGATTTAAATTCATTGGATATTCATTGTTCCAAAGTTGCAATAAGGTTTCTTTCTGTTCTAATGATAAAACTTCTTCATGAACTATCTTCATATTCTAATAAATTTAAAACTTAATTAATTCAATAAAATCAAGACTTCACAAAGTAGTTTCACGTGGAACAGTTTAATTTTAAATTTCTGATATTAGATTTTAGATTGAAGAGCAAAGTCTAGAACTAAAAGAAATACTCATCAAATTCAATGCTTCGCAAAGGAGTTTCACGTGGAACACACAATTTTAAATTTCTGATATTAGATTACAAAACTAACTCTTAAGCCAAAAACTCACAAGCCTTATTCTATCCTATTCTAATTTCAGAAAACAATTCAGTAAATCAGCTATCAACAATATCTCTGTTCAAATACTAATCAAGAAAAACTCAAAACAAATATGATACGAAGATATCAATTCAGATCTAAAAATGCATCCATTTGTAAAGTTTCAATCACTTAAAATTTCAAGAATATTCAAAACAAATATTCTCTATTTAAACTTTAGAAACAATTCTAAAACCCCTTTCATAATGCATCTTCCATTATATTTCTTTAAGACAATTCGAAAAGCTAACATTCGGCAAATGTATAAAATCAGATTAAAGAAATCATTTTTAATTTAAAACATAAATTATTCATCAAATCTAAGAACTTATAAAGCCTCAAATTAAACATCCAGCATTCTATATTATTTCCATAAAAACAGAAATCAAAGTATAAATTCCCTGAAACAATTAATATCAAATTACAGAAATCACATTAATTTAATTTTTAATTTCTGAATAAATTCTAAAACTATAAAAACAGACTCACATCCAATGTTATTAAGTTAAATAAAAAACATAATAATGTATCGAATAAATTTATCAGAAAAGCGTAATTTTTATACAAACATCAATTATCTGTACAGTTTATCATTCTGAACGGACTCGAAGAATCAGGAGAAGCTCCGCAACGAGAATCATAGCTTTGTAGAGTTACTCACGAAGATTTACTTCACCTGTTCACTATCACTCAGGTCTCCATCGTCAAAATAGCAAGATTCAACATAAGCTTTACGCTTTATTTATTTACAAGATTAATGCTGCTTTCTAAAAACTTAATGACATTAGACTCTCGCCTACTCATATTTCATAAAACATTGCCATGAAAGAAACAGCAAAGAATATCGTTAATTTTAAATCTCTTCACTAAAAGTAAAATTTCGAAACAAAAATTGCTCGAAACTATTAATTCATATTAAAAACTCGTTCAAAATTTAAAAACTCAATACTAACCAAATTCAAGAATACACAAAGTAGCTTTGTGTTTGAATAAATTTCAGATTAAAATTAAGTAGAATTACACCGCAATTCATATTACTTTTTAAACAATTTCATAAAAACAATTCAAAAAACAAACAATTGCAACAATGTATCAATTCAGATTGAACAATACATTTTTGATTTAAATTTTCAATATTTCATCAAAAATACGAATTCACAAACCCACTACTCGCCTACTTTAATTTCTAATTAAAGAATACAATCAATAATATAGAAATCAAATTCAGTTACAAAGACAATAATAATCAAAGCAGATTCTCATCTACTCAAATTAAAATTACAATTCAGAACTGGTGAATCATATTGCGTCGTTCTAAAAAATTATAATTACTTCGTAAAATCTAAACGTTTTTCAAAATAAAGGAAGAAAGCTTTAAATTTTAGATTAATTAATAAATCTAAAAAAATCAACAAAATCAATGTTTGACAAAGTAGTTTCACGTGGAACATTTTAATTTAAATTGAAAGTTTTATATTTTAGATTGCAACAACTATACTTAGATAAAATTCAACTTCTATTCAGAAAACAAACATTTAGCAACGTAGTTTAATTTTAAAATCCAATCTAGAAGTTTCAGGATAGACTACAGAACTTCTTCTTGAACTAAAAAGAATATGGATCAAATACAACAATCAACAAATTATTTCATATTGTATTAATTTCAGAATAATCCATAAACAGAAAAACCCCAACAAAGTCGGGGTTTAACAAAGTAGTTTCACGTGGAACATATTGTTTTTAGATTCTAGCTTTTATAAATTTAAGCACTACAATCTGAAGTCTGCAATTATTATCTTCCCATGTAAATAAGTAAAACAGAGATATCACTTGGTGAAACTCCGCTTACTCTAGAAGCTTGAGAAATTGTAACAGGACGAATCTTGCTCAGTTTCTGCTTCGCCTCTATCGACATTGATTTGATTTTGTTATAATCGAAATTCTCTGGAATTTTCACTTCTTCTAATCTCGTAAGCTTGTCAGCATTATTTCTTTCTTTTTCGATATAACCTGAATACTTAACCTGGATTTCGGCTTGTTCCAGAATCTCTTGATCTAAGTCGTTTTCATTAATATATTCTTTAACCTTATCAAATTTTAAAATATCCTCTAAATCTATTTGCGGACGAGAGAAAACTTTAAACATTTTATCTCCTTGAGAAATCAAAGCCGTTCCTTTTGATTCTAAAATAGGATTTGCTTCTGCAACAGAAACACTCGTTTCTTTGAAGAAAGCAACCATTTTCTCAGACTCATTCAGTTTATGCTCCATTCTGCGTAAACGTTTCTCTGAAGCTAAACCTATTTCGTATGACATTGGAGTTAATCTGAAATCGGCATTATCCTGACGCAACAATGTTCTATACTCTGCGCGAGAGGTAAACATACGATATGGTTCTTCTGTTCCTTTCGTAATAAGGTCATCAATTAAAACACCAATATACGCTTCGTCGCGTTTTAAAATTAATGGTGCTTTTTCGTGCACTTTTAAATGCGCATTTATTCCAGCCATCAATCCTTGCGAAGCTGCTTCTTCATATCCTGTTGTTCCGTTAATCTGACCAGCAAAATATAAACCTTCAACTAATTTTGTTTCAAGCGTATGTTTTAACTGTGTTGGCGGAAAGTAATCATATTCGATTGCGTAACCAGGACGGAAGAACTTCACGTTCTCAAAACCTACAACTGTACGCAACGCTTTAAACTGAATATCCTCTGGCAAAGAAGTAGAAAATCCGTTTACATAAACCTCACAAGTATTCCAGCCTTCAGGCTCTACAAATAATTGGTGACGTTCTTTATCAGCAAAACGATTAATCTTATCTTCGATAGATGGACAATATCTCGGACCAATACTTTTTATTCTTCCGTTAAACATTGGCGAACGATCAAAACCAGATCTCAAAATATCATGCACATCCAAGGATGTGTATGTCATATGGCAAGACCTTTGGTGAACCAAAGGCGAAGTAACATCAGAGTATGAAAACTTATCTGGTTTTGCATCTCCCTTTTCTTCGTTCATTTTAGAATAATCCAAAGAACGCCCATCAACTCGTGGAGGCGTTCCCGTTTTCATTCTTCCTGATTCAAAACCTGCTTGAACCAAATCTTCGGTGATTCCGTATGCAGCACTTTCGCCTGCTCTACCTCCACCAAACTGTTTGTCTCCGATATGAATCAAACCGTTCAGGAAAGTTCCGTTTGTCAAGACAACCGATTTAGAACGAATTTCAACTCCAAGCGAAGTTCTGATTCCTTTTATCTTTCCGTTTTCGATTATCAGACCTTTCACCATTTCTTGGTAGAAATCAAGATTTGGAGTTCCCTCCAACATCATTCTCCATTCTTCGGCAAAACGCATTCGATCACTCTGAACTCTTGGCGACCACATTGCTGGTCCTTTTGACTTGTTCAACATCTTGAATTGAATTGCCGTGCGATCGGAAACAATTCCCGAATACCCACCAAGCGCATCAATCTCACGTACAATTTGTCCTTTTGCAATTCCTCCCATCGCTGGGTTACATGACATCTGTGCGATGTTTTGCAAACTCATTGTTACAAGCAAAGTTTTAGACCCAAGATTCGCGGCCGCTGCCGCGGCCTCTGAGCCGGCATGTCCTGCGCCGACTACAATAACATCGTATTCTTCTAAAAACATTTTTTTGATATGGATTTTTTCTGAATGCTTCGCATTCGAAACAACTCAGAAACAAATTAAAATTATTCATGTTCCACGTGGAACATGTAATCAAAAAAAGAGTTTAATAATTATAGTTCCACGTGGAACATTGCTATTTTCTCTTCTTCTTTAGAGCGCATTAAAGCAGCTTCACTCTCTGACTTATCCTTGTATCCGCAGTAATGCAAGATACCATGAGCCAACACTCGCTTCAACTCATTCTCAAACGGAACATTAAAATCTAGAGCATTGTCACGAACTCGTTCTACAGAAACAAAAATATCTCCGTTTAGTTCGTTACCTACAGTATAATCAAAACTAATAATATCTGTAAGTGTGTCGTGGTTTAGATACTCTACATTTATCTTATGAAGATATTCATCGTCGCAAAATATATAACTTATCTCTCCTTCTTTTTTATTCTCTGAAAGAATCACAGCCGATAGCCATTCTTCAAACGCTTCTTCATTATTTAAAACGAAGTCTGTTTCGTAATTAAAATTGATCATTTTGTATTAAAGTATTCTTGAACCTTTTGATTAAAATTCGAGCGCAAAGGTAATGATTGTCTATTTAAAATCTCTATGCTATTTAAATAATCTGATAAGGGCGTTGGCAACGCATTCGATTGATTATTAAATTCTTTCCTATTTGTTTCGGATTGTCGCTTGTTCTCTTGACCTTGTTCCTGAACAGCATTATTTAGCTTTAATAATTCTTGTTGAATATTTAAAATACGCTGCATATTTTCGTTCTTAAATCCTTTATTGAGGAGTTGCTTTTCTAGTTGCTTCATTTGTTCCAAAGTCTTTTGACCATTTGGTCCTAGTCCTTGTTTCTCTAATTCGTTTTGTAGAGCTTCTCTAAGACGAACTTGTTCTTTGTAAATTTCCATTATCTCTTGAGCATTACCTTCGCCATCATCGCCATTATCTCCAGATGTACCTTTCCCACCTGACTTAGGATCCTTGCCATCTTTACCATCTTTTCCTTTACCTGGCTCCTGCCCTTTCTCCATTCCTTCTTTCATTTTCTTTCCTAAACCTTCTTGCTTCTTCATAATATCTGGCAACTGCATTCCTTCTCCTTGACCCGGTTTAGGTTTTCCTGAACTAGGACTAGACATTGACATTTGCATATTGCTTAATAAATCACTCAGGAAATCTGCTAGTTTATTAGCTGATGAAACTGCATATTGCTGGTGAGAAACTCCTTTAGGAATCTGAACATCGGTTAACGTTTCAAGAGCTTTGTCCATATTGTATTGTACGTTTCCAATTTCTTTAGTAACATCTTCTGCTACTTTTGGGTTACGTAAAGACAATGCAAACAAGCTATCATCGATATGCTTAAACTGTAACTTTAAATTTTGCTGTATCTTTATGTTCTTATTAAATACAGATGATCCTAACTTAAGCGATTTAAATTGTAACATAACTGCTTCTTCTGATAATGAAAAAGCAAGAAGGTTATCAAGAATCTGACGCAACATTTTTACATCCTCTTCTAGTTGTTCCTGCTCCGAACCCTCCATTCCTTCTTTCATTTTCTCAGCCATCTCTTTCATTTTCTTGGCTGCATTCTTTTGCTTTGGCTTTGCTCCTGCGCTGTTGTTTTTCTTTAATTCTTCTGATGCTTTCTTTAATTCATTATCAATATCTTTCTCTTTACTTGCATCAGCTGGAATTTCCATAGGTGCTTTTAAAGATTTATTTTCTTCTTTTAAATCCTTTAAATCTTCCTGAACCTTGTCAAATTCTTTATTGATTTCATCTTGTTTATCGGCAGTGTTTTCTTTTTCTTTATTAGAAAGTTGCTCTTGCTTATCGGCAAGTTTATCTAATTTATCTTTTAGTTGTTCTGCTTTTTTAGACACATAAAACCTCTTGGTAAGCTCTACCAATTGTTCTAAATTTCTAGATTGATTTTTAGAAACTTGTTTAAACTTATCTATCTTATCAAACAATTCATCACTCTTAATTTTATCATTTAGGTCTTTAAGTTCATCCAAAAGTTTTTGGTTTTTCTCTAAATCCTTATCAGCTTTATCCAATCGTTTTTGCAAATCATCAATAGTTTGGTCTTTCTTTTCAGTCTTGAATTTATCTAGATTTTGATTCATCTTCTCAGCAAATTCTTTCATCATCTGGTCTTGTTGTTTCTGACGTTTGACAAAATCGTTTACTTTTTGTTGGTCTTTAAACTCTAAATTATTCTTTTCTTTTCCTAGATTTTGAAGTTTTTCTAATTCAGAAATTTGCTTATCCTGACTTTTTAATGATTTAGATAAAGCATTAATATTACTATTTTGCATCTCTAAATCTTGTTCATGCAATTCATCTGTAGTAGCAACTCTATCTGAGAATACTGATGACTTTGCACTCTTGAAATTATGTGGTGCATCGTTATCAAAAACTTCAAAATAATATTCATAAGATACTCCTTGCTCAACAGGAAGATTACTTGGGAATGAGAAAACAAACTGATCGAATACATTGTTCTTAACTGCAATTGTTCCACGTTTGGCACTGTTAGGTTTGTTGCGCTCGTAGTATACGATTTGCAATTTTGACAAACCATAGTCATCAGACAATTGTCCTAACATATAGTCTTTACCTAACTTTAAACTATCCGGAGCAACTCTCACATTGATAGTAGGGAACTGATCTTTAATAACTGAGAGCTGATAATTAAGCTTTTCGTAGTTTTTAACCTTGTTATTTGATGTAAGAATTTGATATTCTGTGTTTTGAGTTACATTTTTTGATAAAACAAAGCTATCATCTGCTTTAGTAAAAGGAATAGATGTAGTACCTTCTTTCCAATCTACGTTTTGAGTAGATTTAGTATTCATTTTCCAAGTTACTCGAGTACCTTCTGGCAAAATAGCATTACCTGTTCCGCTAATAGTTTCACTTTTCTTATTAAGATATGAAGGAAAGTTTAACTGCATTTCGAAGTTTGCAATAGATGGAACTGTGATAACTTTTAATTCATATGATGGAGAAGTAACAAGATTACCTTCTACATAAAACTCAACATTAGTATTTGGTTTCTCAATCTTAAATTCAAATACTCCGGGTTTAGTCGATTCCATAAAGTAACTTTCATTTCCTATATGAATCATTACATTCTCAGGTATAACTTTACCTTCTGATTGTACCTGAAGAATAAAGTCTTTGTTCTGTTCTGTTTGTAAATTAGAATTTAGAACAACAAATTTAAAAGGTGCTGGAGGCAAGAAAGCAGCATTAAAGTGCACTACTCTATTTAAACTTTGAGAAAGAATACTACTGTTTCCAGAAATATAAAAAACCAAAAAGAACAAAATTGGTATTAAAGCTAATGGTAAATATTTCTTATTTGAATTAAAATTAATAGCATTACTGAACGGAATCGGTTGGAGCGAATTTGCTTTTTGTTCTATTGAAGCCAACATTAATTCAGACTTTTCGATATCATTATCTGTAGCCGAAAGTTGCAAGAAGTTAGTCAGTTTATCATTTACTTCAGTAAAATGATTTCCTATAATTGCCGAAGCCTGATTATAATCAATCCCTTTTTGAAGTTTGAATAATTTAAAAAGCGGAAACATAATAAAACGAAACAGTAAAAATACTTCCACGCATACAAAAGCACAGAACAAAAGTGTTCTTCCTACTGGCTTTAACCAAAGAAAATATTCGATGAAAATCGTAAATAAAAAATACAACAATCCAAAACCAGTGAAAAGAAGTAAACCTCTAATCAACTCATTGGTATAATATTTCTTGATAAAAGCTTCTAACTTTTGATATATAAATGGAACTGTTTTCAAAATAGTATTCTGTTTTGCTTATAACCTATAAAAGTAACAATTATACTAATTGAAATTCCAAAAAATAAATTCCAAATTCCAATTATAGAGTTGGAATTTGGAATTAAAAAAATTGGAATTTAAGTAAAGTCGTATCTTTGCATCAAAATTTAAACAAATGTCAAAGCAAGTTCGTGTGCGTTTTGCACCAAGTCCGACTGGACCATTACATATTGGTGGTGTTCGTACTGCCCTATTTAATTATTTATTTGCAAAAAAACATAACGGTGTTTTTTATCTTAGAATTGAAGATACTGATCAGACCCGTTTTGTTCCTGGTGCCGAAGCTTATATTATGGAAGCTCTGGAATGGTTAGGAATTGCTCCGGATGAAACTGTTGGAAAAAATGAAAAATTTGGACCATACAGACAAAGTGATCGTAAAGATTTATACCAACAATATGCTGACCAATTGATCAATTCGGGTTGGGCTTACTATGCATTTGATACTCCAGAATCATTAGATACTCATAGAAAACAACATGAAGCTGAAGGAAAAACATTTATATACAATCATCATAACCGCGAAAAACTAGATACTTCTCTAGTAATTTCTGCAGAAGAAACTACTAAGAGAATTGCAAATGGAGAACATTATGTTATCCGTTTTAAAACTCCGGTTAACGAGACATTGCATTTACAAGATATTATTCGTGGTGAAGTTAAGTTTGAAACTAACCTTTTAGATGATAAAGTTTTATTTAAAAGTGATGGTATGCCTACTTACCATTTAGCAAATATTGTTGATGATCATTTGATGGAAACATCACATGTAATTCGTGGTGAAGAATGGTTACCATCTATGCCTCTACACGTTTTATTATACAGAGCTTTTGGTTGGGATGCTCCAGAGTTTGCACATTTACCATTAATCCTGAAACCAATTGGTAACGGAAAATTATCTAAAAGAGATGGTGATAAACTTGGTTTCCCTGTATTCCCATTAGAATGGAAAACTGAAGAAGGCATTTCATCTGGTTACAGAGAGAAAGGATTTTTCCCAGAAGCAGTTATTAACTTCCTTGCTTTATTAGGTTGGAATGATGGAACTAACAAAGAAATATTTTCATTAGATGAATTAGTAGAAGCTTTTGATTTGAACAGAGTTCATAAAGCGGGTGCTAAATTTGATCCGGAGAAAAACAAATGGTTCAATCACCAACATTTGATAAAACAAAGTAATGAAGATTTAGCCAAAGACTTCACTCCTATTTTATTTGAAAAAGATATTGATGTTTCAAAAGTAGATCTTGTTAGAATAGTTTCTTTGATAAAAGAACGTGCTCATTTTGTTTCTGAATTTTGGGAACTAAGTGATTTCTTTTTCCAGTCTCCTACATCTTATGATGAAAAAGCAAGCAAAAACTGGAAAGAAGAAACTCCTGCTTTAATGCAAGAACTTACATCTGTTCTGGAAAATATTGAAGATTTTACATCTGTAAATATGGAAACTATAGTGAAAGATTGGATGACGAAAAATGAAATTGGAATGGGTAAAGTTATGCAACCTTTCCGATTAAGTTTAGTTGGAGCATTAAAAGGTCCTCACCTATTTGACATTGTTGAAATCATAGGAAAAGAAGAAACAATCTCAAGAATACAGAAAGCAATTGTAGCTTTGTAAAAACAAAAAATCTAATAAATATAAAAGCGTTAAGAACACCTGAAGTTGGTATTCTTAGCGCTTTTTCATTTTAATAAAAACATAACGCATTAAAATGGAAGAAATTTCGTAATTTGACCATTAATATTTAAACTAAATTTATCTGTTATGAACATTCCAATTATTCTTCTTTTAGTCTTCGGATTATTTATTTTCCTTTCTTCATTCTTTACAGTGAAACAACAAACATCTGTAATTATAGAACGTTTTGGAAAATTTCTTAGTGTAAGAACTTCCGGTTTACAATTAAAAATACCAATGATCGATAGAATTGCCGGACGTGTAAATCTTAAAATTCAACAGCTTGATGTTATCATCGAAACGAAAACTAAAGACAATGTTTTTGTAAAACTAAAAGTATCTGTTCAATTTATGGTTATCAAAGAAACTGTTTATGATGCTTTTTATAAATTAGAATATCCACATGATCAAATCACATCTTATGTATTTGATGTTGTTCGTGCTGAAGTTCCAAAATTAAAACTGGATGATGTTTTTGAAAGAAAAGATGATATCGCTATTGCTGTAAAGAGAGAATTAAATGAAGCAATGACTACTTACGGATATACAATTATCAATACTTTGGTTACTGATATTGATCCAGATATTCAGGTTAAAAATGCAATGAACAGAATTAATGCTGCTGATAGAGAAAAAACTGTTGCAGAATTTGAAGCTGAAGCATCTAGAATTAGAATTGTTGCTAAAGCAAAAGCTGAAGCAGAAAGTAAGAGATTACAAGGTCAAGGTATTGCAGATCAAAGAAGAGAAATTGCAAGAGGTCTTGTAGAAAGTGTTGACGTTTTAAATAAAGTTGGTATTAATTCTCAGGAAGCTTCAGCATTAATTGTTGTTACTCAACATTATGATACGTTACAAGCTATTGGTGCAGATGCAAATTCTAACTTGATTTTATTACCAAATTCACCACAGGCAGGAAGCGATATGCTAAATAACATGGTTGCTTCTTTTAGTGCATCTAACCAGGTTGGCGAAATGATGAAGAAAACGAATAAAAAGGTTAAACCAAAAACTGAAACTAACCTAGATTATCAAGCTCCAGAAACTCCGGAAGCAATAGAATAATCAGAATTTAAAAAATAAAAAAGAAGCTTAATTGCCTCTTTTTTTGTTCATAAACCAAGCTATCAAATAAGGGATAGCGGCTTGTATAATTTTTATATAAGAATTCGAAAGCATGTCTTTATATGAACCCAAAAATCCATTTACTATATTTTTTGGTTCTAATGATTCTTTAGTTTTTTGAACACTAAGAACAAGCTTTTGATAATTGATTTGTTTTTCTAATTTAAGAATTTCCAATTCTCGTTCAATTTCAGCGTATGATGAGTATTTTTTAGTTTCCATAATTTAGTCGTTAAAAAAGATTTCTGAAAATTTTGACAAGATTGGTCCTTCTACCATTTTATCTCTTATAAAGAAAATAAGTATTGTAGCTATAAGATACAACCCTCCTACTATAAGAAAACCAAAAGTATAACTTCCTAAAGCGGCACTTATTGCAAATGCAGCAGCAACAGATCCAAATAACATAACCATACTGAAACACAATAAGATTAAAATAAATTTGAATATTACTGTTGTAGATTTCATTGCTACTTTAAAACCCCACAACTTATAATAAGCCAGGTGACTATCAACATAAGCTTTCGCTTGATCCTGAATATTTTCTGTATGTTCTTTTAATTCTTCAAAAGCCATAATAACTATTTTAGTGATATTGATAAAAATACAAAGTACACAATGAAACCAATGTATTGTGATTCTTAAAATTAATTAATTTTTTTGAAACAATAACAATTAAAGTTCAATGTGTACTTTGCTTATGCCTTAAAAAAAGGTTATTTTATTTTTGAAGCTTAGCGTTTTGAGTTTTCAAATCGGCCAATTTAGTTTCTAAAAATGAAATTACTTCTTCTGTTTTGTAGCTCATATTAGAAAGTAGATTTTCGTAAGTTCCATCTAAATCTTCTTTTGCATTCAAAAACTTGTCACGTAATCCTTCAGTAGAATGTTCTAATTTATGTTTTAAATTATGTTTTGCATCATCGATTCCGTGTTTAATACGTCCTCTGGTTTTTGAACCTTTATCTGGTGCAAACAAAATTCCAATTCCTGCTCCAATCGCTGCACCTGTAAGAAGTGCTAATATTGTGTTTCCTGTGTTGTTTGACATAACTATAATTTTTAAAAGTTAATACTAAAGATAATCTTTTTTTTACAAATAAAATTCTAGGGAATAATGTTTAATATAATTTTAATATACATAAGCAACTGCCTGGTACTTACCATCTGGTTTTTCGACAATTGCTACAAACGGATATCCATTATCTGCAGACTTAGTTTTGATGCGTCTTTCCGTTTGTTCTTTTAAAGCTAAAGGAGACTCCCCTTTTGTTTTTGTTGACAAACCTGAAAAAGTCTCAACTTCTTTTAGTCCAATAGTTTGGCTAGGTTTTAAAACTTTAACCGAACTATAATCCTTTTTGTCAGACACAACAATTTTTGGAGAAATAGATTCTGATTTAGAACTTGCTTTTTCATTAAGAGAAGAAACCGCATATTTACTAATAGTAAATTGTTCTGAACTTCCGTTTAATGAATAGTAAAGAAGATCATTATCTTGTTTTATATAATTAACATCTAATTGTTCTCCGTTATGTTTGATTATTTGATGAGTTTGCGAAAAAGCAAAACTCGTAAATAATATTCCTAGTATTAAAAATTTGATTTTCATAAATACTGCTATTAAGTTTATAATATAAAATTAAGCCTCAATAAAGTATATCATAAAAAATGAAATAAACAATTTTGAAAATAATCAAAAAATCAATTTAGGCGATTTTGGTAATCATGAAATAAAATTGAAAAACACTTTAAATAAAAAAATATTATCAAAACTAAATCACAATCTAAATACGAACGATAAATTTATTTTATGAATTTCATCTAAAACTATTCAAAAACTAGAATTTGCATTAAGATCAAATTCTGAAGTTTGAAAAATAATTTTGTAATCATAGCCCACTCCATTTTTATTTTAAAATGAATAAATTCATTTTCTAAAAATTTACTTATTTGGCTTTTTATAAAAATAACACTTTCACGGACATTTTTGTGTTAACAACCCGTTAAACCATCTTAATTTTGACAAAAAATTAAAATAAAGCTCGTCATTCAATCTTTTTCTGGAAACCAATATTAGAGTTATCCAATTTCTGAAAACGTCTTAAAATCAATATATGAAAGCTGTTTTTAATCTATAAAAACTATTAAAATCTATAAATCTATAATAAATACTAATAATAGTTAAAAACTT
>NZ_NCWQ01000074.1:0-51878 GCF_002156885.1 Flavobacterium sp. AJR
CCGCAAATCTAAATTTTAGATTTGCGGTCTTTTTTTTTTAATCTATTTAAATTTTATTTGAAATAAGAAAAAGTTTCTTCGTTTTCAATTTTTAATAAAGATTCATAAATCAATTTTATTACATTCTCGACATCATCACGATGAACCATTTCTACAGTTGTATGCATATATCGTAAAGGAAGAGAAATTAATGCTGAAGCTACACCACCATTACTATAAGCAAAAGCATCAGTATCTGTACCTGTTACTCTAGAGGATGCTAAACGTTGAAATGGAATTTTATTAGCTTCGGCAGTATTAATAATTAACTCACGTAGATTATTTTGTACAGCAGGTGCATACGTAATAACTGGTCCTAAACCAATTTTAGTATCACCTTCTATTTTCTTTTCAATCATAGGAGTTGTCGAGTCGTGACAAACATCGGTAACAATCGCTACGTTTGGTTTGATTGTTTTGGTAATCATTTCGGCGCCACGTAACCCAACTTCTTCTTGAACAGAATTTGTAATGTATAATCCAAACGGAAGTTTTACTTTGTTTTCGTGTAATAAACGAGCTACTTCGGCAATCATAAAACCTCCCATACGATTATCAAGTGCACGACAAACAAATTTGTTTTCGTTTAAAATCATAAATTCATCAGGATATGTAATCACACAACCTACATGAACCCCCATTTTCTCTACTTGCTCTTTAGTCTCGCAACCTAAATCGATGAAGATATTACTAATTTTCGGGTTCTCTTCTTTATCTCTATTTCGGGTATGAATCGCTGGCCATCCAAAGACACCTTTAACAATTCCTTTTTTAGTATGAATGTTAACTCTTTTTGATGGAGCAATCTGGTGATCAGAACCACCATTTCTTATTACGTATATTAATCCGTCATCAGTAATATAATTTACATACCATGAGATTTCATCGGCATGACCTTCAATCACTACTTTATAAGGAGCATCAGGATTTATAACTCCTACAGCAGTTCCGTAGGTATCTGTAATAAAAGTATCAACGTATGGTTTTAAATAATCCATCCAGATTTTTTGTCCGCTGCTTTCGTATCCAGTAGGAGAAGCATTATTTAGATAGCTTTCTAAAAAAGCAATTGAAGTATCGTTTAAGATTGATTTTGTACTCATAAAATTATTTTTTTGCTAAATTATAAATTTGGTATTACAGTTGTATATATAATGTATAATTTTACACTTAAATTAATAACTCAATGAAGTTTATAACCTACTTATTCTGCTTTCTATTCATGTCATTTGTTGGTCATGCACAAGTCGATAAAAAAGATCCCGAACAAATGGGATATATTTTAACTGAAAAGGATTCAATATTAAATGATACGATTGAATTACCCGAAATTATTATATCAAAGGAAAAGCTTGATCCCGAGGCTCAAAAACAATTTTTAATTCTCCAGAATAGAGTTTACAAAACGTATCCATTTGCAAGATTAGCATCAGATAGGTTAGTGGCACTTAATAAAGGGATGGCTCGATTATCTTCAAACAGAGAAAAGAAGAAATATTTTAAAATCGTTGAAGATTATCTTAACAATGAATTCGAAGGGAAGCTTAAAAAATTATCTCGAAAACAAGGCCAAATATTAGTAAAATTAATTCATCGTCAAACAGGAACTACTACATACGAGTTAGTAAAGACACTGAAAAGTGGGTGGAAAGCATTCTGGGCAAATACCACGGCGAATGTTTTTGATATAAGTTTAAAAACAGAATATGCACCTTATGAGGTTAACGAAGATTATCTCATAGAAACAATCTTAGTACGGGCTTTTGAATCTGGTAGATTACAATATCAGGCACCTGCAAAACCAGTCGATTATGACGACCTTAGTAATCGATGGCAAGAAAAAGCCAAAGAGTTGAAGGCTGCAAAATAGGCCGAATATTTAATTAAAAATTATACAAGACTTATCATATTAGTATGGTAAGTCTTTTTTTTTGTAGCTGTTATTTTTATTAGTAACGTGAAGTTCTTTTTTTTAAGAATTTATTTATTTTAATTTTCTTCCGGAAGTAATTGGTTATTTTTTTAATCAAGGCTTGAACATGCAGTTTTGTTATAATTCTTCCTTGCAAGCTGTTCTTTCTTTTTTTATTTAACAAATTAGATTTAGTTATAATTTGTTATTTATGATTTTATTTGTAGGTTTACTCTTTAGTGACTATTTGTTAACCGTTTATTAATCAATTAATTTAGTGAAATGAAGAAAAAATTACTCAGCCTGATTATGATGTTTTTCGTTATTACATCATGGTCGCAAAGCATTTCTGAAAATGATTATTCTATTTCCGTAAATGGGAATAAAATAAGTACTTCTGCTAATTTTAAACAGCAGGTTAAAGAGCTTAAGAGAACAACAAGTAAGCAAAGTCCGAAGACGGAATATACTTTGTTACAGTTTACAAAAATTCCATCAGCAGATGAGCAACAAAAATTAAAAAGGCAGGGGATAACTTTACTTAGTTATTTATCTAATAATGCTTATTATGTAGCAATCAGCCCAGAATTTTATAGTAAAGGAACTGTTCCTGATAATATAAGAACAGTTATTACAATAGATTCTAAGTATAAATTAGATCAGGAGATTGTAAATGAGGTTATTCCTGATTATGCACAGCAAGGAAGTACTATTAAAGTAGTGGTGAGTTATTTTAAAGGAGTTGATGCTAAAGTTATTTCACAAGATTTATCAAGCTTGTTTGTAAAAAGCAGTAAAATTGATGAGGTATTTAACACAGTTTATCTAGAAGCTTCTAAAGATAAATTAGAAGAAATTGCAAAATTAAATTGGGTTCAAAATATAGAGTTAGTTCCAGCACCAGTAGAAAGTGATAATCTTCCTGGAGTTACTTCGCATAAAGCAAATGTTTTAAGCTCAGGCATTGCTGTCTTAGGATACGGATTAACTGGAAAAGGAGTAAAAGTTGGTGTTTGGGATGGAAATCTCGAAGAACACAAAGATCATACAGGCAGAGTAACCCGTAAAGAATATGAATCGAATTCATCTCACGGAGAGCATGTTTCAGGAACTATTGGAGGTGCAGGTTTATTAGACCCAAGAGCAAAAGGAATGGCTCCAGAAGTGCTAATGTATGGCTGGAATTTTAATACTCAGTCTAACGGATTAGCAGTTTACCAAGAAAGAGTATTGTCTGTTCAGCAAGATGATATAGAGATTACATCAAATTCTTATGGAATTAATCTTAGTTCAGGGTTCAATACGTTCAGATATAATGCTGGAGATAGAGGAGATGATAATGTAACAGTGGCATATCCTTATCTTTTAAATATTTATTCTAATGGAAATGCGCAAACAGCATATCCAGGAGGATTTAATACATCAACAAAAAATTCAAAAAATGCATTACATGTAGCTGCAAACGACCCTAATGATTTAATTAGTAGTTATAGTAGCTTTGGACCTACACTCGATGGGCGTTTAGTGCCACAAATTGCTGCGGTTGGTACCGATGTGTATTCATTAGATTATAGTAACTCGTATCAGGTTATGAGTGGAACCTCAATGGCAACACCAGGAACAACAGGTACAGTAGCTTTACTTTATGAGAGATATAAAAATATTTATGGTGCAAGACCATTGGCATCCTTAATGAAAGCTTTGGTGGCAAACACGGCTAAAGATGTAGGTAATCCTGGTCCAGATTATAAATACGGATTTGGTAATCTTAACGGATTAAGGGCTGTTAAAGTTATTGACAAAAACATGTTTTATACAGCATCTGTAGCTAATGGAGCAACTTATGAAAAAGATATTGTAGTTCCGGCAGGATTAGTTACGTTAAAAGTTATGCTAGCGTATTCAGATACTGGTGCTGAACCAGGTTCTAGTTCTACTCAGGTTAATGATTTAGATATTAAAATCGTTAAAGATGGTATTACTACTTTGCCATGGATTTTAAATGCAACAACGCCTAATGTAAATGCAACACGAGGAGTCGATAATATGAATAATATCGAACAGGTAACATTAGATAACCCAGCTCCAGGAACCTATAAAATTATTGTTACTGGTACAAAAATTCCTCTTATTGCTGCTCAGGAGTTTTCTGTAGTATATGATTATGTAGCTCCAGAATTGATTTTGACTTATCCGATAGGTGGCGAAAAATTCAATACTGAATCTACAGAATATATTCGTTGGGATTATGAAGGAGAGCCAAAAAACTTTACAATAGAATATTCCGTTGATGGAGGAGTAAATTATTCAATAATTGCAGCAGATGTTCCATCGGCAGCAAGAAATTTTGCTTGGAAAGTTCCTGCAGGAATAGTTGCTAATGCTAAAATAAGAATTAGTGCAGGTACAAAAACTGATGCTTCCAAAGAAGTTTTTAATATTATAGCCGAACCTAAAAATCTAGTTATTGCACCAGCAGCATGTGGAGTTTCGTCCTATAAAATGGATTGGGATCCTATTGCAGGAGCAAAATATGAGGTATTGAAAATGAATGGTTATAAGTTTGATGTTGTAGCAACCGTTACAGATCCTACATATACATTTGCAAATGTTACAGTAGGCGATGACAACTGGTTTTCAGTTCGTACTGTAGATATTGCAACCCAAATTGTTTCAGAAAGAGTTCGTGCGGTAAATGTAGAACCTGTTTCTCAACCGGTTTTAAATGCAGCTAGTTTGCCATTTGTTGAAGAATTTACCAATAGAAAAGCAACAAATTATGTTTTTTCTAAAGGAAGAACAGGAGAGGTGAAATATGAGTATGTGAATTCTGAGTTTTTAGATGGAGTAAAAATGGCTGGATCAGCAGGTACAGCTTCGGCCCCTTGGGTAGTCAGCCCAAAAAACAATCTGGCATTTACTAATAATCCAGATTATATAAAAAAAGTAACTTTTTGCGATATAGATGCAACTAGTCTGGCAGGGAAAGTATTAAGACTGAAGTTCTTTTTAGAATGGGCTAATGTTACTCCGGTTGGGGTGGATAAAAACCTTTTTAGAGTTTCGGTAAATGGAGTTCCATTAATGAGTCATGAAGGTCTGGATGTATATGGTGAAACTCCTTCTTACAGTGATAAAGAATTAACCTATGATTTATCGGCTTATGCAGGGACTACGTTTAGTATAGCTTTTGAAACAGTAAGCGATAATGATTTTGTTACAGTAAACAACGTAAATATATATAGTGCGACTTATATTGATAATGTTGAAATTTTTGAAGCTACTGCAACCGATTTAGCTTTAAGCTCATTTAAGCCTAATGCAGGAGTTACTGCTACAGAAACTGTACAAGTAAAAGTTTTTAATAACTCTCCAGTAGCAATTAGCAATATTCCAGTTTCATATAAAATTAATAATGGAGCAGTAATTGCAGAAACAATTCCTGGGCCGGTTAACCCATTGAGTGAGGTGACTTATGATTTTACTCAAAAAGCTGATTTTTCTGCGCCAGGAGTATATACTGTAGTAGGTAATGTAAATTATCCGGGCGATGCAGTTTCAGAGAATAATACAATAACAAAAAATGTTAATAATATAGGGTCTGATATAACAATGGGATCAGTTGCTAATAAGACGACCTGTGCAGCGACATTTACAGATAGTGGGACGCGTTACGGAAATTATGCAGATAAGCTTACGCAAACAATTACTTTTATACCAGAAACCGTAGGAAGTAGTATTAATGTAAATTTTACTGACTTTGATTTAGAATTGGGGTATGATTTTTTATACGTTTACAATGGGCCAACCACTGCAGCTACTTTATTAGGCAGATTTACTGGTAATACTTTACCTTCATCATTAACTTCTACAGCCGTTGGAGGAGAATTAACTTTCAGATTTATTTCAGATGAAATTGAAAACGGAAGTGGATGGATTGCAGATATTACTTGTGTAACTAAACCACTTGTAAATGATGTAAGTATCGTTTCTATAGTAACACCAGAAGTTCTGGGAAAAAAAACAAGTACACATGACATAACTATTAGAGTTAGTAATTTAGGACCTGTTGCAGTAACAAATTATCCTGTGTTTTATCAGATAGGTACAACAGGAGCGAAAGTGATTGAAGCTGTTCCTGCTATTGCACCATATTCAACAGTTAGTTTTACGTTTGCTACCAAAGCAGATTTGTCTACTGTTAATGCTGAATATAAAATTATAAGTGGTGTTGATGTAGCAGATGATAATGCTGCTAATGATGTAATTGAAAAAATTGTATTTAATAAAAACGATTTGCCAGCTCATACCAATACAGATGGATATGCAATTTCTAGATTAAAATGGAATGATGTTGTAAATACTTCAGGAACTACAGCTTATTCAGATTTTAAGAATATAAAAATCCCTGTATACGCAGGATTTAACTATCAGCCAGAAGTTACAATAACCAAAACAGAAGTACCACTTATAGGGAACCAAACCGGATCGGCTGTAGGGGTATTTACGATGATTGTTATTGATTTAAACGGAGATGGCAATTTAACCGATGAATTTTATGCTGGTAATTATTGGGTAAACACGACAAGTCCTGTGACTGCACCAGCCATTGCATCTACAATAAGTAAGCATTATTTTACGAACAGACAAGTTACTATAGGGGGCATAACCATTCCTGCGGGAACAACAGCAGGCGAAAAATTAATGCGAGTTATTCACATGTTCCGTGCTCCTAATGAATATTATAATGTAAATCTAGGACCAACAATTGATGGACTTACAAGTTCAAGATCAGATTTTGAGGTAGAAGAATATACCATTAATGTATTGCCATTTACAGCTGCCGATGCAAGTGTAGAAAGAATTGTTGCTCCGGTTAAACCTGGTAATGCACCAGTTTCAGTTACTGCTGTTATAGGTAATTATTCAAATACACCTATTACGAATTTTCCAGTAGCATACAAAATTAATGGAGGAGGTGAAGTTATTCAGAATTTTACAGGGATAATTCCAGCAGCCGGAACAGCTAACTTTACATTTACAACAAAAGCTAATTTAGGCGCTCCTGGAGATTATACAATTGAAGTTTATACTCAATTAGTAGGAGATACAGATGCTACAAATAATTCAAAATCAGTAACACTTTCGCATGTTGCAAATTATGCTACGAATGTTACAGGAACTTTTGATGGGATAAATGATTTTGTAAAAACAGATATTACTCCAGCTTTAAATCTTACTAATAACTATACATTCGAAGCTTGGCTTAACCAAAAACAACCATCAGTTTTCGGAAGGCTTTTAGATAAAAGTTCAGTATTAGCCTTTATACACAATACAGCTAATCTAACTCTTTATAAAGAAAACAGTTTAGTACTTTCTATAACTACACCAGGAGGCTCTTATGTTGTAAATACAGGAATAAATACTATTAAACAAAACACTTGGCAACATATTGCTTTTACCGTAAGTGCTGCCAATGTGTATACGGTTTATATAGATGGAGTTTCAGTTCCATTTACTAGTACAGGTACTGCGGCTGCGGCATCTTCAAATGCATCTTCTGCTATCTACATAGGTAATAACGCAGGCTTGGCTCGTGGTATAAACGGGAATATAGATGAGGTTCGTATTTGGTCAGGAGTACGTAATCAGGCAACAATAGCTGCAAACACGATGACAAAGTATTTTGGTAATGAACCAGGATTAATAGCGTATTATTCATTTTCAGAGGGAGATAAACAATTTGTTTTTGATTGTATTCTAAATGATAATACAGCTGTAGTAACAAATGCCGATACAAATGGACAGGGCGAAGGTAAATTCTGGAATGTTCCGGTTTTATTACAAAAAGTAGATTTTGTAAATCAACTTTCGGCTTCTTATGATGCAGCTACTAAAACTTATTCGGTGTTATTAAACGATGGAACAGATATAACAACGGCAGTAGCTAATTATTCATTGGGAATGAAAAGTATTGCAAAAATAAACGGGGTAACGCAAGTAAGTGGAGTTACTGCAAATGACTATACAAATCCAGTTACTTTAAATGTAGAAGGAGTAGGTTTTAACACAGGAATTATAGAAACATATACTATTAAAGTGTTAACAGGTTTAAGCAATGAAAGCAAATTACTTTCGTACGACTTTAAAACAGCATCTAATCCAGGATTAGCACAGGAAATCAATACAGATATCGTAGGAAGCAATGCTACTAAAACATTGACTTATGGAATTGATGTGTCTAATTTAATTGCAGATTTTACAGTTTCATCAGGAGCAGAGTTATATATAGACGGAGTAAAACAATTAAATTCCAAAGCGGTTGTTTCAGACTATACAAACAGCTTTTTGGTTTCAGTAGTTTCAGAGAATAAGCTTTCACAAACAAACTACACCGTTACTTTAAATGCAAAGAATTCAGAAGCAAGTATAATTGCATATTCAGTAGCAAACCAAATAGGAACGAGTGTAATAGATCCAGTTTTAAAAACGGTAAAAGTTTTGGTTAATAATAATGCCAATTTAAGTGTATTAGTTCCAGTTTTCCAAATATCCGATTTTGCTACATTACGTATTGGAACTTATTTCCAAAATAGCGGAGTAACAACATTAAATTATACTTTACCTATTGTATATAATGTAACAGCTCAAGACGGAACTATCGAGAATTGGACAATAACAATTGAAAGAGCAAAACCTATAATTACACTTTTAGGAAATGCAATAGTTTCTCTAGATAAAGGTTGTCCGTATATAGAAGCTGGTTTCACTGCCAAAGATAATCTAGATGTAGACCTTACTCCAGGAGTAATAGTTACAGGAACAGTCGATGTAAACACACCAGGGCAATATATACTGACTTATACTGTAAAAGATGCATTGCTAAATGAATTTGTTGTAACACGTACAATAAATGTATCAAGTACAGTTTGTGCTTTAGGAGTGCCTACAAATACAATCGAAGGATTCGTTATTTATCCAAATCCGGTTAAAGACGGGAAAGTATATGTACAAACAGCATCTACAAGTAAAAAGAATATCAGAATATCCGATATGTCTGGAAAAATTGTTTTCACAGTACAAACCGAAAACAAAGAATTAAATATTCATAATCTACCTACAGGAGTTTATATTATAAAAGTAGAGCAAGATGGTAATACATCAACTCAAAAACTTATTGTAGAATAAATAGATTATAAAATCAAGTTATCCTTAAGCGGCTACTATATATAGTAGCCGCTTTTTTATGACCTTATATATAGGAGTAAGATTGTACTATATTATATATGAGAAGTTTTTTTCAGGAGCTATTTCCTGCTATCCGCTACAATCTTGACCTTTTTAAAGAAAAAAGGCAAGGATTTCCGCTACTATCAGGGCTAGGGGCGACAAAACATAGCAAAACTCCTATAAGGAAGACAATATAACAAGCTTTGCGACTTCGCGACTTTGCGCAAAACCTAGCGAAACCTAGTAAAACCCAGCAAAAACAAGGAAAACCTAGAGGGAGAGTCTTAAAAAGACAAAGAGAAAGAAAAAAGAACACCTGTAAATACACTGTTATCAGACTGTTAAAAAATAAACCAAAAATACTCTCTAAAAGGTATTGTTTATCTAGATAAAGATGGTAGTTTTGCACCCGCAACAACGACAAACGTTCCTTTAAATACTGACAAGCAAGACGAATCGAATTAGAAATAAAATTCTAAAAAAAAAGATTTAGAAAAGCTTGTGAGAATGGAAAACGGATGTTACATTTGCACCCCGCTAAATAACGGAAAGTTCCTTGAAAGATTGATAAGAAAGAAGAAAACGGAGATGAAAATTTTCCAAAAAAAAAACTTCACAAATTTCTTGCCAGTTAGAAAAGACTTTTCTACTTTTGCACCCGCTTTGAGAAACAAGCGATATTAAAAAAGAAGAACACGTTCCTAGACATATTGAATTGACAGCCGTTTTAAGAGAGATCTTAAAACAACAAAATAAGAGTAATAGAATCGATAGATTTGAATAAAACCGATAGAATCATTAGTCGAATATAATATTAAAATATACGATGAAGAGTTTGATCCTGGCTCAGGATGAACGCTAGCGGCAGGCTTAACACATGCAAGTCGAGGGGTATGCTTCTTCGGGAGCAGAGACCGGCGCACGGGTGCGTAACGCGTATGCAATCTACCTTTTACAGAGGGATAGCCCAGAGAAATTTGGATTAATACCTCATAGTATAATAGCTCGGCATCGAGCAATTATTAAAGTCACAACGGTAAAAGATGAGCATGCGTCCCATTAGCTAGTTGGTAAGGTAACGGCTTACCAAGGCTACGATGGGTAGGGGTCCTGAGAGGGAGATCCCCCACACTGGTACTGAGACACGGACCAGACTCCTACGGGAGGCAGCAGTGAGGAATATTGGACAATGGGCGCAAGCCTGATCCAGCCATGCCGCGTGCAGGATGACGGTCCTATGGATTGTAAACTGCTTTTGTACAGGAAGAAACAGTTCTACGTGTAGAACCTTGACGGTACTGTAAGAATAAGGATCGGCTAACTCCGTGCCAGCAGCCGCGGTAATACGGAGGATCCAAGCGTTATCCGGAATCATTGGGTTTAAAGGGTCCGTAGGCGGTTTAATAAGTCAGTGGTGAAAGCCCATCGCTCAACGGTGGAACGGCCATTGATACTGTTAAACTTGAATTATTAGGAAGTAACTAGAATATGTAGTGTAGCGGTGAAATGCTTAGAGATTACATGGAATACCAATTGCGAAGGCAGGTTACTACTAATTGATTGACGCTGATGGACGAAAGCGTGGGTAGCGAACAGGATTAGATACCCTGGTAGTCCACGCCGTAAACGATGGATACTAGCTGTTGGGAGCAATTTCAGTGGCTAAGCGAAAGTGATAAGTATCCCACCTGGGGAGTACGTTCGCAAGAATGAAACTCAAAGGAATTGACGGGGGCCCGCACAAGCGGTGGAGCATGTGGTTTAATTCGATGATACGCGAGGAACCTTACCAAGGCTTAAATGTAGATTGACCGGTTTGGAAACAGATCTTTCGCAAGACAATTTACAAGGTGCTGCATGGTTGTCGTCAGCTCGTGCCGTGAGGTGTCAGGTTAAGTCCTATAACGAGCGCAACCCCTGTTGTTAGTTGCCAGCGAGTCAAGTCGGGAACTCTAACAAGACTGCCAGTGCAAACTGTGAGGAAGGTGGGGATGACGTCAAATCATCACGGCCCTTACGCCTTGGGCTACACACGTGCTACAATGGCCGGTACAGAGAGCAGCCACTGGGCGACCAGGAGCGAATCTATAAAACCGGTCACAGTTCGGATCGGAGTCTGCAACTCGACTCCGTGAAGCTGGAATCGCTAGTAATCGGATATCAGCCATGATCCGGTGAATACGTTCCCGGGCCTTGTACACACCGCCCGTCAAGCCATGGAAGCTGGGGGTGCCTGAAGTCGGTGACCGCAAGGAGCTGCCTAGGGTAAAACTGGTAACTAGGGCTAAGTCGTAACAAGGTAGCCGTACCGGAAGGTGCGGCTGGAACACCTCCTTTCTAGAGCCCTACATGTTAGCAGCAATGCACGTTAGGGAAAGAAGACGAATTGACCTATAGGTTAAATTGAAGATTATATTACTCTGCTGTTAGTTCAAATAATACAATTAAGTAAAACAGAGTCTCGTAGCTCAGCTGGTTAGAGTACTACACTGATAATGTAGGGGTCGGCAGTTCGAGTCTGCCCGGGACTACTTTTTTAAAGAATTTCAATTAAAAATTGAGAATTAAAAATTAAAAAAGACTGTAAACTTAAAAAAAAAGGAAATTTTAGAAGTTGAAAGCACCAAAAGAAATTAGATAAGAATTAAGAATTCACGATTTTGAATTCTAAATTAAAATGGGGGATTAGCTCAGCTGGCTAGAGCGCCTGCCTTGCACGCAGGAGGTCAACGGTTCGACTCCGTTATTCTCCACAAAAAGCTATAAGCCATAGGCTATAAGCTTAAAGCCTAGTGCGTAAAGCGCGAAGCCTATAAAGTTCATTGACATATTGAGATAAGAAAATAATAAAAAGTAGAAAGCATTTTTTATTGAAAGTAGTAATACGGAAGATAAAGAAAACGGTCTTGACTTGTCAAGACTGGTACAATAAGCAAAATAAGGGCGTATGGGGGATGCCTTGGCTCTCAGAGGCGATGAAAGGCGTGATAAGCTGCGAAAAGTTACGGGGATCGGCACACACGACTTGATCCGTAAATACCTGAATGGGGCAACCCACTATGTTGAAGACATAGTACACCGATAGGTGGGCAAACCCGCTGAACTGAAACATCTAAGTAGGCGGAGGAGAAGAAAACAAAAGTGATTCCGTAAGTAGTGGCGAGCGAACGCGGAAAGGCTAAATACTCCTGAGAGACCGATAGTGAACCAGTACCGTGAGGGAAAGGTGAAAAGAACCGTGAATAACGGAGTGAAATAGATCCTGAAACCATACGCTTACAAGCGGTCGGAGCCCTTTCGTGGGGTGACGGCGTGCCTTTTGCATAGGCGGGGCACGTGAAACCCTGTCTGAATTTGGCGGGACCATCCGCTAAGGCTAAATACTCCTGAGAGACCGATAGTGAACCAGTACCGTGAGGGAAAGGTGAAAAGAACCGTGAATAACGGAGTGAAATAGATCCTGAAACCATACGCTTACAAGCGGTCGGAGCCCTTTCGTGGGGTGACGGCGTGCCTTTTGCATAATGAGCCTACGAGTTAACGTTGCTGGCAAGGATAAGTGGTTAAGCCACGGATCCGTAGCGAAAGCGAGTCTGAATAGGGCGCTTTAGTCAGTAGTGTTAGACGCGAAACCGTGTGATCTACCCATGGGCAGGTTGAAGCTGTGGTAACACACAGTGGAGGACCGAACCGGTTGACGTTGAAAAGTCTTCGGATGACCTGTGGGTAGGGGTGAAAGGCCAATCAAACTCGGAAATAGCTCGTACTCCCCGAAATGCATTTAGGTGCAGCGTTGTGCATAAAGTTATATAGAGGTAGAGCTACTGATTGGATGCGGGGGCTTCACCGCCTACCAATTCCTGACAAACTCCGAATGCTATATAATGTTTCACAACAGTGAGGGCTTGGGTGCTAAGGTCCAAGTCCGAGAGGGAAAGAACCCAGACCATCAGCTAAGGTCCCCAAATATATGTTAAGTTGAAAGAACGAGGTTTGTCTGCCCAGACAGCTAGGATGTTGGCTTGGAAGCAGCCATTCATTTAAAGAGTGCGTAACAGCTCACTAGTCGAGCGGACGAGCATGGATAATAATCGGGCATAAACATATTACCGAAGCTATGGATTTTAACGTAAGTTAAAGTGGTAGGGGAGCATTCTAACAGGGTTGAAGGTGCGTCGTAAGGCGTGCTGGACTGGTTAGAAAAGAAAATGTAGGCATAAGTAACGATAATGCGGGCGAGAAACCCGCACACCGAAAGACTAAGGTTTCCACAGCTATGCTAATCAGCTGTGGGTTAGTCGGGACCTAAGGCGAACCCGAAAGGGACAGTCGATGGACCACGGGTTAATATTCCCGTACTACTTATTACTGTGATGGGGTGACGGAGTGATGAAAGCGCCGCGAACTGACGGAATAGTTCGTTGAAGTACCTACCTATAAGCTGCGCAGGCAAATCCACGCGGCTTGGGGAAATACGATAGTACTCGGAGACTTCGGTCAAAGAGATAGTGCGCCTAAGGGCTTCCAAGAAAAACCTCTAAACTTCAGGTAATAAGTACCCGTACCGCAAACCGACACAGGTAGTCGAGGAGAGAATCCTAAGGTGCTCGAGAGATTCATGGCTAAGGAATTAGGCAAAATAGACCTGTAACTTCGGGAGAAAGGTCGCCAGCAGCAATGCTGGCCGCAGTGAAGAGGTCCAGGCGACTGTTTATCAAAAACACAGGGCTCTGCAAAATCGTAAGATGAAGTATAGGGCCTGACACCTGCCCGGTGCTGGAAGGTTAAGAGGAGATGTTATCTTCGGAGAAGCATTGAATTGAAGCCCCAGTAAACGGCGGCCGTAACTATAACGGTCCTAAGGTAGCGAAATTCCTTGTCGGGTAAGTTCCGACCTGCACGAATGGTGTAACGATCTGGACACTGTCTCAGCCATGAGCTCGGTGAAATTGTAGTAGCGGTGAAGATGCCGCTTACCCGCAGTGGGACGAAAAGACCCTGTGCACCTTTACTATAGCTTAGTATTGACCTTGGATAAATGATGTGTAGGATAGGTTGGAGACTGTGAAGTGGCGTCGCTAGGCGTTGTGGAGTCATTGTTGAAATACAACCCTTTGTTTATCTGAGGCCTAACCCCGCTCAAGCGGGGGACATTGCTTGGTGGGTAGTTTGACTGGGGTGGTCGCCTCCAAAAGAGTAACGGAGGCTTCTAAAGGTTCCCTCAGTACGCTTGGTAACCGTGCGTAGAGTGCAATGGCATAAGGGAGCTTGACTGAGAGACATACAGGTCGATCAGGTACGAAAGTAGAGCATAGTGATCCGGTGGTTCCGCATGGAAGGGCCATCGCTCAAAGGATAAAAGGTACGCCGGGGATAACAGGCTGATCTCCCCCAAGAGCTCATATCGACGGGGGGGTTTGGCACCTCGATGTCGGCTCGTCACATCCTGGGGCTGGAGAAGGTCCCAAGGGTTGGGCTGTTCGCCCATTAAAGTGGCACGCGAGCTGGGTTCAGAACGTCGTGAGACAGTTCGGTCTCTATCTACTGTGGGCGCAAGAAATTTGAGTGGATCTGATTCTAGTACGAGAGGACCGAATTGGACAAACCTCTAGTGTATCTGTTGTTCCGCCAGGAGCACCGCAGAGTAGCTACGTTTGGAAGGGATAAGCGCTGAAAGCATATAAGCGCGAAACCCACCACAAGATGAGATTTCTTTTAAGGATCGTGGGAGATGACCACGTTGATAGGCTATAGATGTAAAGGCAGTAATGTCATAGTCGAGTAGTACTAATAATCCGTAAGCTTATGTACGCTTTTCCAGCCCCCTAACCCCCGAAGGGGGAACAAAGGGGCTGGGAGAAACTTTCTAAAAAATACTTTTTTCTTTATCTCAGTGTGTTAAGATATTTGCTCGACGCAGAGCAGTTGATGGTTAATAGTTGATAGTTGCTGGAGAAATCCATCAACCGACAACCAAAAACCAACAACTAACAACCTTAAGGTGGTTATTGCGGCGGGGCTCACCTCTTCCCATCCCGAACAGAGTAGTTAAGCCCGCCTGCGCAGATGGTACTGCAGTTATGTGGGAGAGTATGTCGTCGCCTTTCTTTAGAATCCTCATCATTTATTTGATGAGGATTTTTTTTTGGATATAATTCAAATAAAATATATACAAAAATGACTGTTTTGTGAAAAGGTTGTTTTGTAAAATTCCGCAAAAGAAAACACAAAGTTACGCGAAGAGCTTTTCAATAGCTTTGTGGACCTTTGCGTTTTCTATTTCATTACTCTGCGGTTAAAACCTGAAGTATTGTTTATGCTAAAAGAGCTTAGTGTCTGGCAATTTCTGAGAAACTATCTTAAGTTTTACAAGTAAAAAATCTTTGCGAGACTCTGTGTAAGCCTTTGCGCTCTTTGCGGTATAATTTTAGCGCGTTTATGGAGAATAAAATTTAAATCTTTCCCCTTAATTTTATTAATCTAAGTGTTGTAATAATGAAATTGGTTCTAATAGATATAAATTTAGGATAACATGATTTATTTTGCTACTAACTTGTGCTTGCTATTTTTTCTATAAAAATAAGTTGAGATGTATACAATTAATAGATATGGTGAGTAAATTAGAAAAAACATAAAAGCTTTAAGCGGCCAACCAATTCCTAGCGTATTTTTTTCTAGTTCTTTTACTTTTTCTAAATTTTCAAGGGCTACATTTTTAAATCTTTCAATATCGTTCATAGCATCAAAATCAAATCCATAATAGGAAAGTAGAATCTCATTTGAAAAGCTTCCCCACCATCCTACAATTAAAACAAGAATAAAAGTTGTTATGATGCTGGTGATTAAGTATATGATGAATATGTTTTTAGTATTTTGTTTATATATTTTATTTAATATAAGAATTGGTAAAACGATTAAAGTTATTATTGATATAAATGTTATTGTTTTTATTATAATCTCCATGAAGTGGCTATGTTGGTAGTTGTAGGAAAGAATTAAAAAGAAATCTAATCTGGTTTGATTTTATCTAAATATAAAGTTCGCCACGCATTGTTATAGCTGAAGATCCACCAACTAAAATATCACTTTGTCTACTCATTACTTCTATTATTGAGGATTGATTTAATTTTACACCTTGTAGAATCTTATATTCTTTGTTTGGTTGTGTATACTTGTTTTTTGTCAAAAAACCGATTAGAGGGCCTGCAGCAGTTCCAGTAGCGGCATCTTCTTCTATTCCGATTATTGGATTGAAAAATCTGGCTTCAACAATATTATCTTGATCTTCATCAGTAATAGTAAAACAATAAAAACCTTCAAATTGATGTTCTTTTGAAATTTCGATTAAAAGTTTGTTGTCAGGAGTACAGCCGTTTAATAATTGGCTATTTCTAATCGGAACCATTACGTGCGAAACTTCTGTTTGTACCACAGTTGGAACGAGCATATTAACTTCTAAATCTTCTATTTTTAAACCTAATGCTATTGCTATTTTATAAGTAGGGACTTGGTGTTTTATAATAGCTTGTTTTTGATGCATTTGTACAATAGGATATTGTGTGACTGAATCAAAACTTGCTGTTACTCGTATCGGGGCATTTTTCATGATTACAAAACGATTGTTTTCATCTTGCTCATCAAATATTGGTATTTTTTTTAATAATGCACCACAAACGGCACCTAACAAATTGTGTCCAGCTCCGTCTATCTCAAAGCCTATTGGAGTAAAAGAACGCACATTAAGAGCCTTTTGTACTTTAGAATAATAAACAAATGAAGTCTCAGAATAACCAAATTCCTTTGCAATATTTTGATAAACTTCTAAGTTTAAATTTCCATCAGTAAAAACGACAGACAAAGGGTTTCCTTTGTAACTTGTATTAGAGAATACATCTAAAACATAGTATTCTAATGCTATTCTTCCCATCATTATTTATATTTTTAAATGCTTATTTTTTTGATATGTTCGCTTGTTAAAAATACAATTATAATAATTTATATCTAGTAGATTTATTCGTCTAATTCTTTCCAGCAAATGTCTATTTCTCGTTGAACTTGTTTTTCGAGTTTAGGAAGTTCATTTGTAACCCAAAACTGGCTTTCTCTAGTCAAATAATATTTGTCTTCGTTAAGTTTAAATTTCATGGTATCTGTAATCATCGAAATCATTTCATGGACTTCGGATGTTCCATTTGCAAAATTTGGACCGACTAAATATTTTAAAATATCCTTTTCATATTTCGGTTTGTAGTATAAAATATGAGTAACTATAGGAAAATAGAAGTAAAAATAACTATAAGTATTTGAGTGATATTGGATTTTATTAAATTCGGAGATTAAAACATCAGATTGTAAATCGGGAGTTTCAGAATTCAATTCTTTTAATAATTCAAAAGTTTTTTTAGCACTTGTAGTTAAATCCCTCATTCTTTTAAGATATGAGAATGCTTTTTCAAATTCTGAGTTTTGATTGTTTATCCAATTAAAAGCGTTCAATTTAGTATTTGATTTAATGTTATGTGGTTTGAAATATGTACTAATTTAAAACAGAATACTGTAAAGTTTATATGAGATTTTGACAGTCCAGATCTACTGTTTAATACTTATTTTTAAATTACTGAAGTTGTTAATCTTTTTAAATTCAGTCATGAAAGAATTTACTTCTAGGATACTATCATTTTCTGCTTTCAATTTAAGTAAGTTAAATTCTTGTCCGCTTATTTCTCTAAAATAAGCTTGTGTTTCCATATTAGAAGCATTTAATGGATAATTTTTGGGTATTTCTTGTGCTGTTAACTTTCTTAATATTTTAGTGTAGATTTTATTTGATAGTTCAGTTTTAGAGATAGAAATTTCAATTATTAGTTGACTGTTTCTATTTAGATAATTCTGAATTCTTTCGTAAAATTCACTTTCACAATTTTTATTGGAGTCGAATAGATTTAATTTACGAAGAAGTTGAATCTTAAAATCACCAACATTTTCATAGTCTACTAATTTGATTTTTCGAGTGTCCATTTAAATCAATGTTATATAATTTTTTTAGAACAGATATAATTCTTGTATTCTGATTGAAAGTATTTAAGATGTTATCTTGTTTTGCTAGCTTAATTCTCGTAAAGTTTAAACTCTTCGATGTCATGATATCCAAAAACTGCTATTTCAGGATGCTCATTTATTAAATTTCTTATTTTATCTAAACTGTTTAATCTTAAATCATTGTTGTCTGCCCTCATTTTGGCTAACTGATTTACGGGATGCTTACTATCATTAAGTTCTAGTCTCATGTAATATGCGTCTGCAATGTAAAACATCCATTTGTTGTCTGTTTTTATTACTACACCACAATGTCCTGAAGTATGTCCGAAAAGGGGAACAAGAAAAATTTCTGTTTCGGTATTTGTAATGACTTTTCTAGCTTCAAATCCGAACCATTTGAAGTCGGATTTTCCATAAGTTTTAATCGTTGGATTATGTGCTAATGGTGTTTTTAAGTATCTTGGATTTCCTGAATTGAAGTTTTCATATTCTTCAAATCCTACGTGAACTGTTGCATTAGGAAAATCGGCAAGGCCTCCTATGTGGTCGTTATCGAGATGGGAAATAATGCAATCGGTAACTTTTTCAGGGTTAAGTCCTAATTTCTCGATTTGCCTTATGGCGGTTTGATTTTCGTTAAAGCTATAGCCAACAATATCTATAAGTTGTTGGCCGATTCTTTCTAATGGTTTTTGGATGTCTAAAAGTCCAATGCCAGTATCAATTAAAATGAGTTTATCATTCTCTTCAATCAATAGGCAATGTCCACAGACATTATCGTTAACTGGTGAAACAATTTTAACACAGTTTAAATGATGTATTTTTGGCATGCGATTTTAATATGAAGCGTTAACTGTTTTTATAATTAAAACGCCTACTCCCTCAGTATCTCCATAAAGACTAATTGCTTTTTGTCTGTCAACAGTTGTAATCTTTAGAATTTGATTTTTTGAAAATGTAAGTTTCTTTTTTTCTAAGTCTTGATAAGTATATGTTACTCCATCTACAATAAGCATTGGCTCATTTGTAATAACTTTATTAGTAGCCATTTGTATAATAGTATCTGAAAGATAGAGTCTTTCTGTTCCTTTATCTTGTAGTTCATATCGACTTTGAGAATACATTGAGAAGGATAAAAGTGAAATAGCTGCAATAAAAATTTTTTTCATAGGTATAATATTTTAATAGAATTTGGGCGATGAATAATTTTAATTCAATGCTAAAATAGTGTTTTTTGTTACATAATAATATTGTGAATTTATATTTCTTATGAAAATGGGTTTGCGTTAGGGATAGCAGCGGATAGCCCACAGCCTGACGGAGGAAGTGCGAGGACTTGTAGTGAATAGCCCGACCCGGAGGGAAACGCCCAGTAAATTATTCCCATTCAGTTTCATATCTTTGTAAGCGGAATTAAATAAGCATAGAAATCATGGCAAAAGGACCTGAAAAAAATACCAAAAACAAGGCTTTGCATACCAAATTGCTAAACCGAAAAAAGACTAAACTTCAGGAGGAGAAAAAAGCAAAAGCATTACGTTTGAAAGCTTTGGTTACAAAAATGAATGAAAAAATGGGTAAGGACGGATTAGATGGGATATAAATCAGATTGTATTTCTTTTCTGGTTTAATTTAACTGAAATTTGCAAAACAAAATCTAAACATAAAACAAGATGGAATTCGGTAGAATAATAGTTTCTGAAACGGCAATGAATAGTGAGAATCTTCAAGATATAATTCACTCTAATATTTCGGTAATTAATTTAATGCGTGAGGAAGGTATTGATGATGACTTGATTCATGAGGATGCTTTGATGAGTTATTATTTAGATTATTATACTTCGCAATGTACAGAGGGAAATTTTGCTCAATTTGTATATAATTCGAGTTGGAATGCTGAATTAAATGAGTTAATCGAAGAAGGTTTGACTTTGCTTGGTGCCGAAAAACACTTGGAATTATTCCAACAACAAAGCAAAAAAGTAAAATTAATGAGCAGTGTAAAACTTAATAAATTCCTTAAAGGAAAATTAGAAGGTGTAAACCCAATAAGAGATTTGCTGAATAATGATACTTTTTATGAAATAGAAGAAAACCTGGTTACGTTGAACGCTAATTTTTTAAAATCACATCCTGATTTAGAAGTTCTTTCGGTAGATGATATGTTTGCTACTTTGGAGGAATTTGTGGGTCATGAAATTAAAAGGGCTTAAGGAAGGTTCTTAGGTTCGGAGTAGCAAAGGTTCAAAGGTTGGGTTTGTGTGAAATGGAGTTTGTGAGAAGAGAGACAGAAGATTTAAGATGCAAGAAGAAAGAGGGATTAGAGAACAATAATATTGTAAAGTTATCAGAATTATATTTGGTAACTATTTGATACTTAAACTCTACTCAGGAGGACAAAGTATTGTACTTATTTCTATTTAATTAAACTTTTGGGAGTCTTTGTGTCGCCTTTGTGCAACTTTGTGATCCTTTGACTCCGCTCAGGAGGACAACAGTTTGTGGAATAATATTTTTTTATAAGTAAGAAATTACCTTTCGCTATAAACTTTGTCCCATTCTTAGCAAACATTTCCTTAAATTTGCTTCCTTAATATATAAATATACAATAGTTACAAAATTTAAGCTATGTTACAAATCGCATTTATTAGAGAAAATCAGGAAAAAGTAATCACAGCTTTGGCAAAACGAAATATCGATGCCAAAAGCGCTGTTGAAGAAGTGGTGCAACTAGATGAAAAACGTCGTGCAACTCAAGTTGAGTTGGATAACATTTTGTCTGAATCTAATAAATTATCCAAAGATATTGGCGAATTGATGAAAGCGGGTGAAAAATCTAAAGCCGCAATCTTAAAAGAGAAAACAGTTGTATTAAAAGAAAAAAGTAAAGAGTTAGCAGACAAAGCTGATATTTTGGCTCAGGATTTAACTCAAAAATTATACGCATTGCCAAACCTTCCAGCTGATATTGTACCAGCAGGGAAAACTCCAGAAGACAATTTGAATGTTTTTGAAGAGGGTGAAATTCCAGTTTTGCATGAAGGTGCACAACCACATTGGGATTTGGTAAAAAAATATGATATTATCGATTTTGAGCTTGGTGTAAAAATAGCTGGTGCTGGATTTCCTGTTTATAAAGGAAAAGGTGCTAGATTACAACGTGCTTTAATCAATTATTTTTTAGATAAAAATACTGCCGCAGGATATAATGAAGTGCAAGTTCCGCATTTAGTAAATGAAGCTTCAGGATATGGAACAGGACAGTTGCCAGACAAAGAAGGACAAATGTATCATTCGACTATTGACGATTTATACTTAATCCCAACTGCCGAAGTTCCTGTTACAAATTTATTCCGTGATGTTATTTTGAGCGAAAGCGAATTGCCTGTTTTACATACAGCATATACGCCTTGTTTCCGTCGTGAGGCGGGTTCTTATGGAGCTCACGTACGTGGATTAAACCGTTTGCACCAATTTGACAAAGTAGAAATTGTACGTGTTGAGCATCCGGATAATTCATATAAAGCGCTTGACGGAATGGTGGAGCATGTGAAAACTATTTTGCAAGAATTAAAGTTACCATACCGAATTTTACGTTTGTGTGGTGGTGATATGGGTTTTACAGCAGCATTGACATATGACTTTGAAGTTTTCTCTACAGCACAAGATCGTTGGTTAGAGATTAGTTCAGTTTCTAACTTCGAAACTTTTCAAGCGAACCGTTTGAAATTACGTTTTAAAGATAAAGACGGAAAAAATCAATTGGCTCATACATTAAACGGAAGTTCATTGGCTTTGCCAAGGGTACTTGCGGGAATTCTTGAAAATTACCAAACACCAGAAGGAATCGTAATTCCAGAAGTATTACGACCATACTGTGGGTTTGATATTATAGACTAATCTTTTTAGTAAACAGTATTCGGTTGCAGTTTTCAGTCCAGTTTGGAAACTGAAAACTGTCACTGAGACTGAATACTAAAACTGTAACTAAAAACCGAAGATGAAAAAGCTCTTTCTATTTATTACTTTATCATTCTCGCTATTTACATTTGCTCAAAATGAACAATTAGCGCAATATTATTACGATAAAGGTGATTTTGAAAAAGCAAAAATCAGCTATCAGGAATTGTTGGATACTAATCCTTCGAACACACAATATTTTTATCGAACTATTGATTGTTATCAACAACTACAACAGTTTGATGTAGCCGAAAAAATTATCCAAAATCGATTTAATAAGTACAAACAAGGTACTATTTTAATTGAACTGGGATATAATTTTCAATTGCAAAAAAATGATGCTAAAGCCAAAAACTTCTACGATCAGGCTTTAGATAAAATCTCTACAAATCCTAATGAGGTATTTGGTATTGCCAATTCTTTTGAGAAAAAAGTGTTATTGGAATATGCTTTAAAAGCATATCAAATGGCATCCAAAATTCAGCCTAGTTTTAATTTTAATTTTCAGATTGGTTTACTCTACGGACAAATGGGTAAGACTGATATGATGATTGAAACTTTGTTGACAGAATCTAATGAAAATCAACAGAACACTCCATTAATTCAGAGTCAGTTATCAAGGTTTATGGCAGATGCTGCCGATACAAGTTTCAATGACGCATTACGAAAAGCACTTATTTTAAGAACTCAAAAAGACCAAGATGTTTTTTGGAATCACTATTTGAGTTGGTTTTATGTGCAACAAAAAGAGTTTGCGAAAGCATTTATTCAGGAAAAAGCCATTTACAAGCGTGATCCCGAATCACTTTCGAGTATTGTTAATTTGGCTCAGTTTGCGATTGATGATGAAGATCCCGAAGCAGCTCAGGAGATTTTAGCTTTTGTTCTGGAGAATACAAAAGATTTAAGTTTGCTTGTACAGGCAAATACCTATTTGTATAAAATAAAAATTGACAAAGCAACCGAAAAAGAATATCCAGTAATTAATACAGGACTCCAAGAATTGCTAACAACTTATGGCATAAGTCCTTTTACCTTATCTTTGCAATTAATTCAAGCACATTTTTTGGCTTTTGATTTAAAAAAATCGGAAGAAGCAAAAACGATTGTTAAGAATGCACTCGAATTACAACTGAATGATTATCAAAAAGCAGAGGCTAAAATGGAATTAGCTGATATTTTGCTTTTTGAAGAAAAATTTAATCAGGCGTTATTGTATTATTCACAAATAGAATTGGATCTTAAAAACGATGTTATGGCGCATGAAGCGAGTTTAAAAGCTGCCAAAACGAGTTATTTTAAAACTGATTTTGTATGGGCTTTAAAACAGTTTAAAGAGTTGAAATCGGCTAATACACAGTTGATTGCAAATGATGCTTTGGAGTATTTTTTATTGATAAATGATAATACAGTTGCCGATTCTACACAAACGGCTTTGAAGCAATTTGCAAAGGGAGACTATCTTATATATCAAAATAGAAATCAAGATGCGATAGCTCAATTTCAAAATATATTAAAAACTTTTAAAGGACAAGAAATAGAAGCCGTAACTTTGCTGCGATTAGGACAAATTTACGAAGACTTAGGCGATTATAATTCGGCTTTAAGTCAATATCAATTGATTATCGATCAACATAGTGACGGAATCTATATTGATGAAGCATTGTTCTTTTCGGCAGAAATTTACAATAAGAAATTACAGGATTTAGAAAAGGCAAAAGCCTTATATGAGAAAGTAATTTTTAACCATCAGGATAGTATTTATTTTGTAGATGCCAGAAAGAGATACAGGGAATTGCGAGGCGATACCAATTTATAGCTAGGTTTAATTGGTTATTCGTTTAACCGATTAACCGAAAAAACGATTAAACAGATAAAAATGATTATTTACAACATCACCACAAACATACATGAAAGTGTGCATAACCAATGGTTAAATTGGATGCAACAAAAACATATTCCTGAAATTTTAGCAACAGGAAAATTTTCATCTGCAAGAATAGTAAAAGTTTTAGTAGATGAAGAAATGGGCGGGATTACTTATTCTGTTCAATATGTTACTGATAGTAAGGAAACGTTAGAGAAATATTACCTTGAAGACGAGCCAGCTTTCAGTCAGGAAGCATTGCGATTATTTGCAGATAAAATGCTTTCTTTTAGAACAGAATTAGAGTTTATCTCGGAGCATTAAATAGATTATTTGATATTTTGGAGAGTCTAACAATCTGAAAATATAAATGGAAATTAAATTTCAAACTAAGGAACAGAGCAATAAACAACAACAAGAGGATTTCTTGAAGTTGTCTAAAACGGAAAGGGTATATAGCTTTTTTCGTTTGATGGAACGTGTGAGCAAGTTTCCTGTTAAGAATAAAGAAGATAAGAATAAAGATAATTTTCTGATTGTTATAAAATCAAAGTAGGATGCTAAAATTGTGGGATCAAAACATTAACGAGTTCATTACTTTAGCTAACAAACATCAAGTTCGAATGCTTATGGTTGGTGGGGGAGCCGTTAACTTCCATGGTTATCAAAGACATTCAGCAGATGTTGATTTTTGGATAGAAACAACAGATGAAAATTTTAAAAAATTAGTTGTTGTTTTCAATGAGATGGGGTATGAAATTACTGATTTCCCTGAAAATGTAAAAAAACAAGAACAGAATATTTCAGTGAAATTTTCTCCAATTGATTTAGATTTAGAATTAATTACCAAATTTTCGGTAAATAAAACTTTTGAAGAAGCTTACAATGACAGTGAGGAAGTAACTGTAAATGACAAAACATTTTTAAGATGGAATGTTTTATCTTTAGAAGACTTGATTACAAGTAAAATTAAAGCGAATAGAGCTAAGGATTTACTAGATATTCAACAACTTCGGGAAATTAATAAAAAATAGATTATTTGATATTTGAGTGGATTGATATTTCAAAAAACTCAATAATCTAACAATCTGATAATCTAAAATAAATGGAAAAAGTAAAAGCCAAAAAACATCTCGGACAGCATTTCCTTAAGGATGAAAGCATCGCTAAGGCAATAGCAGATACGTTAAGTTTAAAAGGATATGACGAGGTTCTGGAAATTGGACCAGGAATGGGTGTGTTAACCAAATACTTGTTAGAAAAGCCAATCAATACCTATGTTATCGAAATTGATACTGAATCGGTAACTTATCTAGATGAGAATTATCCAAAATTAAAAGATAAAATTATTTCAAAGGATTTTTTGAAGTATGATATAAATGAAGTTTTTGAGAAAAAACAATTTGCTATAATTGGGAATTTCCCATATAATATTTCTACTCAGATTGTTTTTAAAACATTAGAATATCGTGATCAGATTCCAGAATTTTCTGGAATGTTTCAAAAAGAAGTAGCACAACGTATTTGTGAAAAGAAAGGGTCTAAAGCTTATGGGATACTATCGGTTTTGGCACAGGCTTTTTATGATACCGAATACTTGTTTACGGTAGATGAGAATGTATTTATTCCGCCCCCCAAAGTAAAATCGGGAGTTATGAAAATGACCCGAAAAGAAGATTACAGTTTGCCTTGCGGCGAAAAGTTATTCTTTACAGTAGTGAAAACAGCTTTCCAGCAACGTAGGAAAACGTTACGTAACAGTTTGAAAACATTAAATTTATCAGACAAGTTAAGAGAAGACACTATCTTTGATTTACGCCCGGAACAACTAAACGTGGCAGAATTTATAGCATTAACTCAGAAAATAGAAGCCGATGGAGTTTAAAATCAGCAAAGGTCTAATACAAGAATTAGAAACACTCATTCAGAGTAAAAACGACAAGCAATTGGAAGTTTTATTGAATGATATTCACCATGCTGATATTGCCGAAATCCTGGATGAACTGGATTTTGATAAAGCAACTTACATATTTAAAGTATTAGATAGCGAAAAAACCGCTGAGATTCTTCTGGAATTGGAAGATGATTTGCGTGAGAATATATTAAGCAGGCTTTCGCCAAAAGAGATTGCCGAGGAGCTTGATGAATTAGAAACAAATGATGCTGCTGATATTATTGGTGAATTATCGAAAGATAGAAAAGCCGAAGTAATATCTGAACTTCAGGACGTAGAACATGCTAAAGGCATTGTAGATTTATTACGTTACGCCGAGAATACTGCAGGGGGAATCATGCACAAAGAGTTGGTAAAAGTCAATGAAAATTGGAATGTGCTTACTTGTGTGAAAGAAATGCGAATTCAGGCAGAAAATATTTCAAGAGTACATTCGATTTATGTAGTCGATGATGAAGATAGATTAAAAGGACGTTTGTCGCTTAAGGATTTATTAACCACTTCTACACGAACTCCTGTTAGTGAGGTTTACATTAAGAAATTACATTATGTAGATGTAGAAACTCCCGATGTTGAAGTAGGGCGTATCATGGAAAAATATGACTTGGAAGCAATTCCGGTTGTAGATGAACTGGGACGTTTGGTAGGTCGCATTACGATTGATGATGTTATCGATGTCATAAGAGATGAAATAGAAAAAAGGGATACCGAGGACATTCAGAAATTTGGGGGTTTGGAAGCTCTTGAATTACCGTATGTAGAAACTACTCTTTTTGAAATGGTTAAAAAAAGAGCTACCTGGTTGGTGGTTCTGTTTATTGGAGAAATGTTTACTGCATCTGCAATGGGCTTTTTTGAAGGAGAAATAGAGAAAGCTGTTGTCTTGGCTTTATTTGTTCCGCTTATTATTTCTAGTGGAGGTAATTCGGGATCACAAGCTGCAACACTTATTATTCGTGCAATGGCCTTAAAAGAGTTAACACTAAAAGACTGGTGGTATGTAATGAAAAAAGAAATTGCATCAGGTTTTTTATTGGGTTCTATATTAGGTATTGTTGGTTTTATAAGAATCATGATATGGCAAAAAACAGGATTGTATGAATATGGAATCCATTGGTTTTTTGTTGCACTAACGGTTTCTTTTTCTTTATTATTTATTGTATTGTGGGGAACACTATCTGGGTCGATGATACCATTCATGCTAAAGAAACTTAAGCTGGATCCAGCAACTTCATCTGCACCATTTGTAGCAACATTAGTTGATGTAACGGGATTAGTTATTTACTTTACAATTGCATCCATATTATTAAAAGGCAAGTTATTATAAAAATAAAAGCATGAATTTAAATATACTTAACCACTATATTTCATGCTCTTTGAGTCTTTTTAAGACTCAAATCTATTAAACCAAAACAACCAAAAAACTATAAATTACAACCAGAATGAAAGTACACATAATAGGAGGAGGAAACCTCGGGGTTTCTATAGCCTTAGGGATTGCAAAATTCTCAAAGAATAATCAAGTTACAATTACCAGAAGAAATACAGCTAGTATCTTGTATTTGCAAGAATTAGGAATTACAGTTTCATCAGATAATAAACATAATATACAAGAAGCAGATCTTGTTATCCTGACTATAAAGCCATATCAGGTTGATACGGTTTTGACAGAAATCCTTCCTGTGATTTCTAATAAAACAATTGCTTCGGCAGTAAGTGGTTTGGCTATTGATGTGCTTCAAAACAAAACCAATCAGGAGCATCATGTAGTACGAATCATGCCTAATATTGCAGCACAATTTGGAGAATCGGCTACATGTATTTCATTTACCGAAAAAGATAGAGCACAAGCGTTACCAGTTGTAACTTTATTTGAAGATTTAGGTACAGCACCAATTATTGACGAAAAGTTAATGGATGCAGCAACTGTTTTAGGTGCTTGCGGTACAGCGTATGCATTGCGATATATTCGTGCTTCGATGCAAGCAGGAATCGAAATAGGATTTGATTCTCAAACAGCATTGGCTATAGCGGCGCAAACCGTAAAGGGAGCAGCTAAAATGTTGCTAGAGGAAAAAGTACATCCAGAACAATTAATCGATCGCGTAACAACACCACAAGGCTGTACAATTGTTGGATTGAATGAAATGGAACATAATGGTTTTAGTTCATCTCTAATTAAAGGAATCAAAACTTCTTTAAAGCAAATTAAAGGATAGTTTTAAAAATAGTGTTTTTATAAAAAAAGGACTTTCAGTTTTAACCGAAAGTCCTTTTTTGTTTTTAAGTATTCTTAATACGTTTCTTTAAAGTCAATTTTAGCCAGATGAATCCCAGTAATCCTGCAATAAATGAAGCAAGCAAAATTGCTATTTTGGAAAAATTAATGACTTCTGGATCTTTAAAAGCAAGCAGGGTTATAAATATGGACATTGTAAATCCAATTCCGCCCAGCATTCCTGCACCTATAACGTAAGACCATTTAAGTTCTTTAGGTAACGTACAAATTCCTAATGCAACACCTAAGAAAGCAAATAGAGTTATTCCTAAAGGTTTCCCAACAACTAATCCTAAAATAATTCCTAGTGTATTAGGATGACTTAAACCTTCATGCCAATCAGAGTTTATGGCAATACACGTATTTGCCAATGCAAACAATGGTAAGATAAAAAACGCAACTGGTTTATGTAAAAAGTGCTGTAGTTTATAAGAAGAAGTTTTCTTGCCGCCATCTCCAAACGGAATTACAAAAGCAAGTAAAACACCTGTTATTGTAGCGTGAACTCCAGAATTTAGCATAAAATACCACATGATAACTCCACCAATCAGATAAACATAGAGATTGTGAACTTTCATTCGATTAAAAATAAATAACACACCTAAAACAGCAAAAGCCAAAGCTAAATATAGGAACGATATAGTTGTAGTATAGAATAACGCAATAACCACAATAGCACCCAAATCATCGATTACGGCAAGAGCAGTAAGGAATACTTTTAGTGAAGATGGAACTTTGTTTCCTAAAAGAGATAGAATTCCAATTGCAAAAGCAATGTCGGTTGCCATTGGGATTCCTGCTCCGTTTTGTGTAGCAGTTCCAAAATTCAGTAATAAAAATATTCCCGCAGGAATAAGCATTCCGCCCAAAGCACCAAAAATTGGTAATGAAGCATTTTTTATACTGGTTAATTCTCCTTGATAAATTTCGCGTTCTAATTCTAATCCTATCAAAAGAAAGAAGATAGTCATCAAACCATCATTTATCCAATGTGTTATAGAATGATGTCCGATATTAGTTTCCCAAAAAGCAATATAATCGTTTTGGAAAATAGAGTTTGCTAAAAAAAGAGAAAGAATAGTTACGAAAAGTAAAATCAGACCTCCTGATTTTTCACTTTGAAAAAAGGCCTTAAATGTTTTTGTTAATTTCATTTTATATTGTTATTTCAGTGCGAGTTCTACAGCTTTTTGTGCGTGAATTGCTGCTGTATTAAATAATTTGGTTGCTGTGTATTCGTTGGTAATTAGTAGTTCAATTTCGGTACATCCTAATATAATTCCTTCGGCGCCTTGGCTTATTAAATCGGTTATTATATCTAAAAAAATAGTTCTTGAATCGGTATTTATTATTCCTTTTACCAATTCTTCATATATTATTCGATGAATTTCGACTCTTTGTTCTTGATTAGGGATTATAGTTTCTATTTTATATTTGTCGAGTAAGCGACCTTTAAAAAAATCTTGCTCCATTGTAAATGAAGTTCCTAACAATCCTATTTTTCTAAAATTTTCTGCATTAATCTTCTCAGCAGTTGCGTCGACAATATGAATTAAAGGAATTGATACGCTTTTTTCTATTTCATCAGATAATTTATGCATTGTGTTTGTGCATAATATGATAAAATCAGCTCCTGCTTTTTCTAGTTGTTGAGCCGCGTCTGACATTAATATTCCTAATTTATTCCAATTGCCTTCTTTTTGCAAAGTTGCAATTTCATTAAAATCTACTGAGTACATTACGGATTTACAGGAATGAACACCACCAAGTTTTTCTTGAACACTCCTATTTATTATTTGATAATATAAAGAAGAACTTTCCCATGACATGCCACCAATCAATCCAATTGTTTTCATAAAATCGTTTTATGCGAATTTACACATTTCTTAGCGAATTCTTTTGGTTAAAACCAAAACCCGTATTTTTTTTGTTACTTTGTTTATCTAATTTAAGTCTTAATTTCATGCCAATTAAAGTTTTACATATCGATAGCAATCACCCAATTCTTTGGGAACAATTACAGGAAGCTGGATTTGAAAACCATGCCGATTTTACTTCTACTAAAGAAGAAATTGAAGCAAAAATTCAGGATTATCAGGGAATTGTAATCAGAAGTCGTTTTAAAATCGACAAACAATTTATAGATAAAGCAACAAATTTAAAATTTATAGCACGTGTTGGGGCGGGATTAGAAAGCATAGATTGTGATTATGCTCTCTCTAAAGATATCGAACTAATTGCTGCTCCCGAGGGAAACTGTAATGCAGTTGCAGAGCATACATTAGGAATGATTCTGTCTCTTTTTAATAAACTAAATCTTGCCGATAGCGAAATACGTTCGGGACAATGGAACCGAGAAAGTAATCGTGGTTATGAACTTGACGGAAAAACGGTAGGGATTATAGGTTATGGTAATATGGGTAAAGCATTTGCAAAAAAACTTAGAGGTTTTGAGGTAGAAGTTTTATGTTATGATATTCAGGATAATGTTGGAGATAAGAATGCTAAACAAGTTTCATTAAAAGAGCTTCAAGAAAAAACCGATGTATTGAGTTTACATATTCCGTGGACTCCAGAAACAGATAAAATGGTCGATACAGCATTTATTAATGCATTTAAAAAGCCATTATGGATAATTAACACCTCAAGAGGTAAGAACATTGTTACCGCCGATTTAGTTACTGCAATGCAATCAGGGAAAGTGCTTGGAGCTGGTTTGGATGTTTTAGAATATGAAAAATTATCTTTCGAAACACTTTTTCAGGACAAAGATACTCCCGAGGCTTTTCAGTATTTATTAGATGGTCGAAAAGTAATTTTAACACCGCATATTGCAGGTTGGACATTCGAAAGTCATGAGCGTTTAGCCCAAGTAATCGTTGATAAAATTAAAGCAGTTTGTTTGTAAGTAAAAAATTTTAAGACGGATTTGTGAATTTTCTCAATAAAATTTCTATTTTTATTCATTATAAATTATTTAACTAATAAAAATGGAAAATTCAAAATCTGAAGAGTGGAACAACCCACAAATTGTAAAACCAGAAAATAAAAAAGTACTTGCCGGAGTTCTAGCAATTCTGTTAGGAGGATTAGGTATTCATAAATTTATTTTAGGGTATACTCAAGAAGGTATTATTCAGTTGGTTATCGGAGTGGTAACTTGCGGAGTTGGAGGAATAATAGGTCTTGTAGAAGGAATTATTTACTTAACTAAAACTGACGAAGAGTTTTATCAAACCTACCAAGTAGGTAAGAAAGGCTGGTTTTAAGATATAAAATCTCGATTTTTCGAGATTTTTTTTTGGCTTTCATTTTTTTAGTTTTACCATCTTAAATGCGACTTAAATAATTAATTTTGTAATCTAGTAAAAGTACTATGTTTTTAAATTATACAAAGGTTTTTTTTGTAAAAAAATCGTTAAAGAAAAATCTTAATAATGTAAAAAACGGTGCATTTACTAATGATATACAAAAGGTTGGTTTACTTATAGATGAAAGTCATTTTTCAGAAAAAGAAGCTTTACTAGCCGAATTGGTATCAAAAGGAATTGAGAAAAAGAACATCAAAATTATTGTTTATAAAGACAAATTCAATAAAAAAGAGACGTATTCTTGTCCAACTTTTGGGATTGATCATCTTAATTGGAATGGAAAGATTGCCGAAGGATTTTTAAAAGACTTTGTAAACGAAAAATTCGATTTATTAATAAGTTATTATGATATCGAAAAAGTAATGCTGATGCTTGTAACACAAAATTCGAATGCCAGGTTCAAAGTTGGTTTTGCATCAATTGATAAAAGATTAAATCGATTGATGATTGATACCAACGTTCAGGAATATAAAATTTTCGTGAATGAATTATTTAAATATTTAAAAAACATTAAACCAAATACAATCTAATATGCAATCATTAATAGGAACAGGCGTTGCACTAGTAACTCCTTTTAAAGAAGATTTTTCAATTGATACAGAAGCATTACAAAGAATAGTTAATTTTTCTGTAGATGGAGGAGTTGAATATCTTGTAGTTATGGGTACAACTGCAGAAAACGCAACATTAACTCAAGACGAAAAGGAACTTGTTATCACTACAGTTATTAATGCAAATAAAGGAAGATTACCTTTAGTATTAGGAGTAGGAGGAAATAATACAATGCAAATTGTTGAAGAATTAAAAACTAGAGATTTTTCAGCTTTTGAAGCTATATTGTCAGTGTCACCTTATTATAACAGACCTACGCAAGAAGGAATTTATCAGCATTTTAAGGCTATTGCCGAGGCATCACCAATACCAGTAATATTATATAATGTTCCAGGAAGAACATCTAGCAATATGTTGCCATCAACAGTTATACGTTTAGCAAATGATTTTGCAAATGTAGTTGCAATAAAAGAAGCTGCAGGAGATTTGGTACAAGCAATGCAATTGCTTAAAAATAAACCAAGTGATTTTCTCGTTATATCAGGAGATGATATGATTGCTTTGCCAATAATTTTGGCAGGAGGTTCAGGTGTTATATCAGTTATTGGACAAGGTTTTCCAAAAGAATTTTCAGAAATGATTCGTTTAGGATTGAATAGAAAAGTAAATGAAGCATTTAAAACACAATACTTTTTATCAGATTGTATTGATATGATTTTTGAGCAAGGGAATCCAGCAGGAATAAAACAAGTGTTTAAATCACTTGGTATTGCTGAGAATGTCGTAAGATTACCGCTTGTTGCAGCCGATGAATCACTTGCAAATCGCATTGATGAATTTGTTAAAAAAAGCATTAAATAAAAATAAAAAACGAGGTATTTTATTATACCAAAAAATATTTTGTAGTAGCTAAATTAATAACTAAATTTGCCACCGAAACTTCGGTGTGGTTTTACTTGGATATAAACATCCTGGGAATCATAATAAAAGTAAAAAAATGAAAAAAATAATATCTGTATTGTTTGTAGTTGTTCTTTTTTGTTCTTGTAGTGATTATCAAAAAGCACTAAAAAATGATGATGTAGCAGCAAAATTTGAAATTGCAACAAAAATGTACGATGCCGGAAAGTATACTAAAGCAATTCGTTTGTTTGAGCAACTTGCAGCATCATATAGAGGAAAGCCTCAGGCAGAGAAATTATTTTATATGTTTTCTCAATCCTATTATAAAACAAAACAGTATTATTTAGCTGGATATCAATTCGAGAGTTTTGTTTCTGGATATCCAAGAAGTGAAAAAGTAGAAGAAGCAGCTTATTTAGGAGCAAAAAGTTATTCGATGTTGTCACCAGTATATAGTTTAGATCAAACAGATACTAATAAAGCTATCGATAAGTTACAGGCTTTTATAGATAATTATCCAAATTCACAATATATAGTAGAGGCAAATGCAAGTCTTAAAGCATTAACTACTAAATTGGAGAAAAAAGCATATGAAAATGCAAAAGGATATAATACTATCTCAGATTTTAAATCGGCGATAGTAGCATTTGATAATTTTGTTGGAGAGTATCCTGGAACAGAATTCAAAGAAGATGCATTGTATTATAAATTTGATTCAGCATATCAGTTAGCAATTAACAGTATTTCAGCAAAAATGGAAGACCGTTTAAAAGTAGCTAAAACTGCATATTCTAATTTAATGAAATATAAAAGTGATACTCATTACAAAGTGAAAGCTGATGAGATGAATGAGAGAGTTGAAAAAGAGTTACAAAATTTTACTAAATAAAATAAAGTCATGGATTTAAAAAAGACGAATGCTCCAGTAAATACAATTACCTACAATAAAACGGTTATTGAAGAGCCTACAGGTAATGTGTATGAGGCAATAACTATTATGGCTAAAAGAGCAAATCAAATTAATTCTGAAATTAAAAAGGAATTGACTGAAAAGTTAGAAGAATTTGCTACCTATAATGACAGTCTTGAAGAAGTTTTCGAAAACAAAGAACAAATCGAAGTTTCTAAATTTTACGAAAAATTGCCTAAACCACACGCTTTAGCAGTTCAAGAGTGGTTAGACGGTAAAACATACCACAGAAATTCAAATAAATAATACAGTACCATGTCAGTTTTAAACGGTAAGAAAATTTTACTAGGAGTTTCTGGTGGAATTGCAGCCTATAAAACAGCATCATTAGTACGACTTTTTATAAAAGCAGGTGCCGAGATTCAAGTAATCATGACACCTGCTTCTAAGGATTTTGTAACGCCACTTACGTTATCAACCTTATCAAAAAATCCAGTACATTCTTCTTTCTTTAATCAAGAAGATGAAAATGAAAAATGGAACAATCATGTCGAATTAGGACTTTGGGCCGATTTGATGATTATTGCTCCAGCTACTGCAAATACAATGTCAAAAATGGCAAACGGTACTTGCGATAATCTATTGATAGCAGCTTATTTATCGGCAAAATGTCCAATTTACTTTGCGCCAGCAATGGATTTGGATATGTATAAACATCCCTCAACGTTAGCGAGTTTTTCGTTATTAAAACAGTTCGGAAATACTATTATTCCTGCTGAAAGCGGAGAGTTGGCTAGTGGTTTGTCTGGAGAAGGTCGTATGGCAGAACCAGAAAATATAATTGCATTTTTAGAAGCTGATTTAGAAAGTAAATTACCTCTTAAAGGGAAAAAGTTTTTAATCACAGCTGGTCCAACATACGAAGCAATAGATCCAGTACGTTTTATAGGAAACCATTCCTCAGGAAAAATGGGGTTTGATATTGCATCAGAAGCAGCAAACTTAGGAGCTTCGGTTATTCTTGTTGCAGGACCTACAAATTGTAAAGTAACAAACACATCAGTAAAAGTAATTTCGGTAACATCAGCGCAAGAAATGTATGATGCATGTCATGAGTATTTCTCAGATGTAGATGTTGCAATTGCAGCAGCAGCAGTTGCGGATTATAGACCGAAAATAGTTGCATCGCAAAAAATAAAGAAAGCTTCAGAAGATTTTACAATTGAGCTGGAAAAAACAAAAGATATCTTATTGTCATTAGGGGAAATAAAGAAAAAACAATTTTTAATTGGATTCGCTTTAGAAACTGAAAATGAAATTGAGAATGCAAAGCTGAAAATTCAGAAAAAAAACTTAGATTTGATAGTTCTAAATTCTTTACAGGATAAAGGAGCAGGTTTTGGTGGGGGAACTAACAAAGTTACCTTTATTGATAGGGCTTTTGCCATCGAACCAATGGAATTAAAATCCAAAGAAGCAGTTGCAATTGATATTTTAAATAAGGTGATAAAGCATTTTCATGAATAAAATACTTACTTTTTTGTTGTTTTTAACTTTTGGCCTTACGCAGGCGCAACAGTTAAATTGTACGGTAACCGTAAACTCACAAATGCTTCCTAATGCCAATCAGCAAGTTTTTAAAACATTGCAGACAGCATTGAGCGAATTTGTAAACAATACAGATTGGACAGGGAGTTTGCTAAAGCAAAATGAAAAAATAAACTGTTCGATGTATATTACAATTACATCAAATAACTCAGATCAGTTTTCGGGTACAATACAAATACAATCCTCTCGATTAATTTATAATTCTACTTACTCATCTCCAGTATTCAATTTTAATGATAAGGATTTAAGTTTTAGATATACTGAATTTGAAAATTTATTATACAATCCAAATGTTTTCGAATCAAATCTTGTTTCTATAATGACTTTTTATAGCTACATGATTTTAGGAATGGATGCTGATACTTTTATGCCAGCATTAGGAAATCCTTTTTTCGAGACTGCTCAAAGTATTGCCAATGTAGCTCAACAAGGAGGATATAAAGGCTGGAGTCAGGCTGATGGAGTACAAAATCGTTATTTCTTAATTAACGATATGCTTTCGCCAACATATAATGACTTGAGACAATGTGTTTATGGGTATCATACAGGTTTAGATGTAATGAATCAGGATTTAAAGCTAGCCAAAGAAAAAATTAAAACTTCGTTATCGCTTATAGGGAAACTAAATGCAACGAAACCAAATGCTTTTTTAACGCGTGTCTTTTTTGATGCTAAATCAGATGAAATTGTATCTATATTTACAGGAGGGCCAAGTGTTCCTATAGCAGATTTAGTAGAGAATTTAAATAGAGTTTCGCCAATGAACTCTGCTAAATGGTCGCAGATTAAATTTTAAGCATTCTATTAAGATTGCTTATTTCCAAAACTTATATTACAAAAAAGAGATATGATTACTTCATTGTCAATAAAAAATTATGCACTGATTGAAAAATTATCAATTGATTTTTCAAAAGGCTTTTCTATAATTACTGGTGAAACTGGAGCGGGAAAGTCGATAATATTGGGTGCATTAGGCTTAGTTTTAGGTAAAAGAGCCGATTTGACTTCATTGAAAAATAAAGAAGAAAAATGTGTAATCGAAGCACATTTTAAAATTTCTAAATACAATCTGGAAGCTTTTTTTGAAGCTAATGATTTAGATTATGAAGAAGATACTATTATAAGACGCGAAATCTTGCCTTCGGGAAAATCACGTGCTTTTATAAATGATAGTCCTGTAAATCTTCAGGAATTGCAAGAGTTGAGTTTGTATTTAATAGATATTCATTCGCAACAACAGACCCAGGAACTTTCAGAAGAGAGTGTACAATTTCAGATTATTGATGCAATTGCTGATAATTTTGGTGTTATTACAGATTATCAAAATGTTTTAAAAAAATATAAGTCAGATAAAACAAAGCTGAATTCCCTTCTTAAAAAACAAAGCGAATCGGCTAAAGAACAAGAATACAATACCTTTCTTTTAAATGAATTAGTTGCTGCGCAATTAAAATCAGGACAACAAGAAGAGTTAGAAGAAGAATTTGAAAAACTTAACAATGTTGAGATTATCAAAGAATCATTAGATAAATCTTTGGCTATAGCCAATGAAGAACAATTTGGAGTAATCCAGAATCTTAATGAAATAAAAGCTTCTTTACATAAAATTGCTACTTTCTCAACGGAATATGGAGCTTTGTTTGAAAGAATAACGAGTCTGGCAATAGAGTTTGATGACGTTTCGGGTGAATTGCAAAAAGCATCAGAGAAGTTATTGAATGATCCGGCTCAGCTTGACTTCATCAGTCAGAAATTGCAGGTTATTTATAATCTACAAAAAAAGCATCAAGTTGCTTCGGTTGATGATTTAATTGAAATTCAAACTAAACTAGAAAATTCAGTTCTGGAATTGGGTAATATCGAAGAAGAAATAGCAAAATTAACCACTTCGATTGAGCAAAAAACAATGGAGTTGGATGCTTTTGCAAATAAAATTCATGAAAACAGAATTGCTGCAATACCATTATTGTCAGATAAATTAATAACAATTTTAGAAACATTAGGAATGCCAAATGTTCGTTTTAAAATTGATATTAATTATGGGGAAACATATTTCCCGAACGGAAAAGATGAACTTCAGTTTTTATTTTCTGCAAACAAAGGAACCGATTTTGGGTTACTTAAAAAAGTTGCTTCAGGAGGGGAAATGTCACGTATAATGCTTGCAGTAAAAGCAATTTTGGCACAATACTCTAAATTGCCAACATTAATTTTTGATGAAATCGATACAGGAGTTTCAGGAGAAATTGCTGTTAGAATGGGAGAGATAATGAAAGAGATGAGTCAGCAAATGCAAATCTTTGCAATAACTCATTTACCGCAGATAGCGGCAAAGGGAGAATCTCATTTTAAAGTATTTAAGTCAACAGTAGATGATGATACACAATCAGAATTAAAGCTTCTGTCGCAAGAAGAACGAGTAATGGAAATAGCTCAAATGTTGTCAGGTTCAGTCGTTTCAGATTCGGCTTTAAATCATGCTAAAGCCTTGCTTAACTAAAAAAATGGATTATATTTGTCAATCAAAATAAACGGTCTTGCCAAGTAAAAAACGGTAGTTAAATACCATCATTTTATAAAATAAAAATAAAAAACAGTTCCAAAATTATGATTATAGAACCAAGAATGAGAGGATTCATTTGTTTGACATCACACCCAAAAGGATGCGAGCAAAATGTAAAAAATCAAATAGAATATATAAAATCTAAAGGACCAATTGAAGGTGCTAAAAAAGTATTAGTAATTGGAGCATCAACAGGTTTTGGATTGGCTTCTAGAATTACAAGTGCATTTGGATCTAATGCCGCTACAATTGGAGTGTTTTTTGAAAAACCACCAGTTGAAGGAAAAACAGCTTCTCCAGGATGGTATAACTCAGCAGCTTTTGAAGCAGAAGCTCACAAAGCAGGATTATATGCAAAAAGTATTAATGGTGATGCTTTTTCTAACGAAGTAAAACAACAAACATTAGACTTGATTAAAGCTGACTTAGGTCAGATTGATTTAGTTATTTATAGCTTAGCTTCTCCAGTTCGTTTGCACCCTGTTACAGGAGTATTGCATCGTTCAGTTTTAAAACCAATCGGAAGTACATTTACTAATAAAACTGTTGATTTTCATACAGGAAATGTAACAGAGGTTTCTATCGAGCCATGTACAGAAGAAGAGATTGCTAACACTGTTGCAGTAATGGGCGGTGAAGATTGGTCAATGTGGATGGATGCATTGAAAAAAGAAAACCTATTAGCTCCTGGAGCTACAACAGTTGCTTATTCTTATATTGGGCCATCTTTAACAGAGGCAGTTTACCGTAAAGGAACTATCGGTCGTGCTAAAGATGATTTAGAAGCTACGGCATTTGCTATTACAGATAGTTTAAAAGATTTAGACGGAAAAGCATACGTTTCAGTAAATAAAGCATTAGTTACACAAGCAAGTTCTGCAATTCCAGTTATTCCTTTATATATCTCATTATTGTACAAAATTATGAAAGCCGAAGGTCTTCATGAAGGATGTATCGAGCAAATTCAGCGTTTGTTCCAAGATAGATTATATACAGGAAAAACAATTCCTACAGACGAAAAAGGAAGAATCCGTATCGATGATTGGGAAATGCGTGAAGATGTTCAGGAAAAAGTAGCTAAGTTATGGTTGGAAGCAACTACAGAAACATTGCCGGCAATTGGTGATTTGGCTGGATACAGAAATGACTTTTTAAACCTATTCGGATTTGAATTTGAAGGAGTAGATTACAAAGCAGACACAAACGAAGTAGTTGGGATAGAAAGTATCAAATAATCCAACTGAATTTATATAATTATTTAAAACCATCAACCCAAAGTTGGTGGTTTTTTTATGGATATAACTTACCTTTGTTAAAATTTTACAGTTAAAACAAATACTACCTTAATACCGCATACCTAATTATGGTGTTTTCTTTAATTATACCAGTGTATAATCGTCCTGACGAAGTTGATGAGCTATTAGAAAGCTTATTATTATCTGAATATAAAGAGCCTTTTGAAATCGTACTTGTAGAAGATGGTTCAACATTGCCATGCGATGACATCGTTCAGAAATATCAAGGAAAATTAAATATTTCCTATTATTTTAAAGAAAATTCAGGACCTGGAGATTCCAGAAATTTTGGAATGCGTAAAGCATTAGGAGATTACTTTATCATTTTTGATTCAGATTGTATTATCCCGCCGGATTATTTATCAGAAGTTGATAAAGCACTAAGAGAAGATTATGTAGATTGTTTTGGTGGTCCGGATAAAGCATTGGCTAGTTTTTCAAATATTCAGAAAGCAATTAATTTTGCCATGACATCTTTCCTTACAACAGGAGGGATAAGAGGAGGCTCAGAGAAAATAGGCAAGTTCCAGCCGCGTAGCTTTAATATGGGATTATCTAGAAAAGGATTTGAAGCATCAAAAGGATTTGGAAACATTCACCCTGGCGAAGACCCTGATTTGTCTATACGTTTATGGAATTTAGGTTTCGAAACCAGACTTTTCTCTAAAGCTTACGTATATCATAAACGAAGAATCGATTGGGATAAATTTTCGATTCAGGTAAATAAATTTGGAAAAGCCAGACCAATACTTAATAGTTGGTATCCCCAATATAATAAACTTACTTTTTTCTTTCCAACTTGTTTTATTTTAGGACTTGTTTTGGCAGTTATTATATTGCTGTTTTTCAATATTGATATATTGTTGCAATTGTATTTTGTTTATTTTGTCATAATTTTTATAGTATCGACAATTCAAAATAAGAGTTTAAAAATTGGATTTTTATCAGTTATTGCAGTTTGGAAGCAATTTTATGGTTACGGAATTGGGTTTTTAGAATCATTTATTAAGATAATAATCTTAAAGAAAAAACCACAAGAAGCATTTCCGGGATTATTTTTTAAGATTTAATATGACAAAAGTAATAGGCTTAACAGGAGGTATTGGTAGTGGTAAAACTACCATAGCAGGGTATTTTAATGAAATGGGAATTCCTGTTTATATTGCCGATGATGAGGCTAAAAAAGTCATGCAATCCGATGAAATAATTGCCGCTATTCATGAAACTTTTGGTGCTGAAATTTTTGATAATAATACATTAAATAGAGCCAAATTGGCTGATATTGTTTTTAATAATGCAGATAAATTAGCATTACTCAATGCAATTGTACATCCTGCTGTAAAAATGGATTTTGAGAATTGGTTACTAAAGCATAAAAAAGAGCCCTATATAATTTACGAAGCAGCAATTTTGTTTGAAAGCGGACGTTATAAAGAATGTGACATTATAATTACGGTTACCGCACCCCAGGAAACCAGAATTGAGAGGGTAATGAATCGCGATAAAACTACTCGCGAACATGTTTTAAAAAGGATGAATATGCAATGGAACGATGAACAGCGTTTTGCTAATAGTAATTATATTATTCATAATTTGAATCTTAAAATTGCGAAGCAAGAAGTTGTTAAAATTCTTAAAATTTTAAATATTAAACAAAATCACTCTTAAATGTTAATATTTGGTTAATGTATTATTTAGTATATTGTTAAAATATTAATTTTGTTTCGATGAATAAATTGTTTTTTAGAATTCTTGTTTTATTGATGAGTTTATCCTTAATAGGGATAATTCTTGTTCAGGTTTATTGGTTTACTTCTTCGTTTAAAAATAATGACGAACAGTTTAAGTTTCATGTTAAACAAGTTATTGGAAATGTAGCCGATAAGCTACAACAGCAAGAAGCCTATAGTTTTTATGATAAATACAATCATTATAAAGATAGTACAGGTAAAGTACCACAAAAAAATGATTTGTTAGAATTTTATTACGTTCAAAAAAATCCTAGAACAAATAAAACAATTGTATATTCAAATAGTATTATATCAGAAGATTATAATATAAATGGCTCGTTCTTTGATAAGAAATTTAGTAGCGAAAGGTTTAAGAATTTTAATTCTAAGCGTACAACCGAAGTTTATAATAATAACAGTATAGATAATTCGTTGCAACAAAGCATAATACCAGATGTAAAGATTGAGAAATCAGGAAATCTGGATGTTTTAGATAATGCGCAATTTGAGATATTCTTTAAAGACATTGCTTCGGCAATGCCAATTAACGAAAGGATCACTAAAGAGAAGCTACAAAAGCTTCTGAAAAAAGAATTAGAAGAGTACGGTGTAAAAACAAAATTCGAGTTTGGAATTTATAGTAGTGGTATTGCTACCAAAATTAAATCGGATGGATTTAAATATGATAAAGAATCAACCTACTCGATACCAATTTTTGCAGATAATGAAGGGAATAACAAATATGAGTTATCGGTAACATTTCCTCACAAGAAGAAATTTTTACTATCAGAGTTAGTAAGTATAACCATATTGTCAATCATATTTACGCTTATTATTATAATTGCTTATACAAGTGCATTAAATCAGTTAATACGTCAGAAGCATATATCTGAAATTAAAACAGATTTTATAAATAATATGACGCATGAGTTTAAAACTCCAATTGCAACAATAAATCTGGCTTTGGATGCCATTAAAAATCCTAAAATAATCGAAGATAAAGAGAAGGTCTTTAGGTACCTTCAGATGATACGGGACGAGAATAAACGAATGCACGCTCAGGTTGAGAATGTATTACGAATCTCTAAATTAGAGAAAAGTGAATTGGATATCAACAAAGAACCGACCGAAATCCATGGGATTATCGATGATGCAATTGAGCATGTAAGTTTGATTCTTGAGGATAGACAAGGTACTATTACAAATCATTACGATGCAGCCAGAGCGACAGCATTAATTAATGAAGTACATTTTACCAACGTCTTAGTTAATATCTTAGAGAATGCTATAAAGTATTCGCCAGGTATTCCTAAAATAGAAATTTTTACAGAGAACATTAAAGATATGATTCTTATAAAAGTAAAAGATAATGGGTTAGGAATGAGTAAAGTGGCTCAAAAAAGAGTTTTTGAGAAATTTTACAGAGAACACACGGGAGATTTACATAATGTTAAAGGCCACGGATTGGGCTTATCATATGTAAAAAGGATAGTAGAAGACCATAATGGTCAAGTCTATGTAGAAAGTGAAAAAGGGAAAGGTAGTACCTTTATAATAAAAATACCACTAATAAATTAAAATATGGAAAATATCAATAAAAGAATTCTTTTAGTAGAAGATGACCTTAATTTTGGTGCAGTTCTTAAAGACTATTTAATGCTAAATGACTTTGAAGTTACATTGGCAAAAAACGGAATGGAAGGCTTCGAGAAATTCAAGAAAGACGTATACGACTTATGTATTCTTGATGTCATGATGCCATATAAGGACGGATATACATTAGCAAAAGAAATCAGAGAGAAAAATAGCGAAGTGCCTATTATCTTTTTAACAGCAAAATCAATGAAAGAGGACGTGTTAAAAGGGTACAAAGCAGGAGCAGATGATTATTTGAACAAGCCATTTGATTCAGAAGTATTATTAATGAAAATCAAAGCGATTATTCAAAGAAAATCTTCTGATACTAAAGCTGAGCAAGTTCAGTTTGAGTTTAACATTGGTAAATTTCATTTAAATTCAAAACTTAGATTTTTAACTTTTGAAAATGAAGAGCCAATAAAGTTATCTCCAAAAGAAAACGAATTATTGAAAATGTTAATCCTTCATGAAAATGATTTAATGCCAAGAGAATTAGCATTAACAAAAATCTGGAGAGATGATAATTATTTTACTTCAAGAAGTATGGATGTTTATATCGCCAAACTTAGAAAGTATCTTAAACCAGACGAAGATGTTGAAATTCTTAACATCCACGGTGAAGGTTTTAGACTAGTTGTTAAAAACAAAGTAACTGCATAAATTAAAAAGCTTCGAGAAATCGGAGCTTTTTTTTGTAACTATTTCCCGCTTTCCGTTACAAGATTTTTCATAAAAAAGGCATTTCCTATGATTAAAAACGAGCTTCCGCTGGTCGCTGTTTTTATTCAGGAAATGTTTTTTTTATTTCAAAATGCTTTTCACTACAATCAGGGTTAAGAGATGTTTGTTTAAAATAGAATATGAAGATTTTAATTGATAATCCTGCAAGGTTTTTTAACCTTGCAGGATATTAAAAATGTTAGTTCTGAAAACCTTATTTCTTCCAGTTAAGTTGTAATGCGAAGCAAGATTTATCGCCTTTTGTAATACTAAAAGTTGAATTGTCTTCAGTTTCACTTTCGTGTATTACAACAGCATCATTTAAGGATAATTCTTTTAGGAAATTCATTTCGAAACTTTCTATTTTCTGATTCAGAATATGTTTTGGGTCAACGTGATCCAAACACCATTCTAAGTATTTTACATTATTGGCATGGTTTACTATATCTAAATCGGATAGATAAACAGTTTTTTCAAAAACTGATTCTTTTTCTGGATTGATATTAATTTTAGAGAAACCTTCTTTTGTAGCTCTGTTATCTGGATATAACTCAAAATGGTCATAAGGAAGTGCTAATCCTTCAGGGCGACGTGCTTTTGTATTAAAAACTGCCCAGAATGTCTCGCTACCAATTATTTTTTTGCCGTTTACATACATTTCTAATGCACGAACAGAACGGGAATTCTCCAGACTGTTAATCCATGTTTTTACCGTTACTACATCTTGCCATTTAGGCAAAGCAGTAACTTCTACACGCATGCGGCTTAAAACCCAAGCTTGATCGAATTCCTGCATATCTGTAAAACTAATTCCTCCAACTTCTGAGTGGGCTGCGGCTGTTAGTTGTAAAAGATTGCACATATCGGTATATTTTAAATATCCATTTGGCGTACATTGTGTAAAATTGATTTCCCAGTCTTTGCTTAATACAGACGTGAAATTTGGTGAGATTGGCATGAGTCCTTTATCTTATTTTTTTATACTTTCTTCGATGAAGTTTATTATCTCATTTTTTGGAGTGAGATAATCAAACCATTTTGTGTTTTCATTGCGTTTGAACCAAGTTAACTGACGTTTTGCAAAGCGTCGGGTGTTTTTCTTGATTTCTTCGATTGCAAAGGGCAACGTAAATTCTTCATCAAAATAACTAAATAATTCTCGATATCCGACCGTTTGTAGTGCATTTAACGCTTTGTTAGGATAAAGGCTTTGTGCTTCTTCTAGTAAACCTTGGTTAAGCATTATGTCAACACGTTGGTTTATTCGGTCGTAAATTACAGCTCTGTCAGCTTCTAAACCAATTAAGACAGGAGTGAAGTTTCGATTATTCTTTTTCTGATTTAAAAACGATGAATATGGCTTTCCTGTTCCTAAACAAACTTCGACAAAGCGCATCATTCGTTGCGGATTTTGTAATGTCTGTGGATTTTCGATAGTCAGTTTATCGTAATAAGCAGTATCTAATTTTTTTAATTGCTCTTGTAGATACAAAATTCCGTTTTGTTCGTATTCTAGTGCTACTTTTTCGCGAATTGTTGTATCGATTTCAGGAAATTCATCAAACCCTTTTAATACAGCATCTACATATAATCCTGAGCCACCTACAAGAATTACATAATCATTGTGTTGGAACAGTTCTTCTAACTTGGTTATAGCTTCTTTTTCGTAATCGCCTACGGTATAGTTTTCGAAAATAGATATATTCTGGATAAAATGGTGTTTAGCAGCCTGTAGTTCGTCTTGATTGGGTACGGCTGTACCAATTGTCATTTCTTTGAAAAACTGACGGCTATCGCACGATATTATCTCGCACTTAAAATGTTGTGCCAAAGCAATACTTAAGGCAGTTTTACCTATAGCTGTTGGTCCGACGATGGTGATTAAGTATTTCATATTTTTTAGCCCAGATGGAAACGTAAACCCCGGACTTAGATTTGTTTATTTTTTTTGGTATAAAAGAGCGACTTTATGAAGCTCCTTTTATGCCTTAAAAAAATTACGAATGTAAGGAGGAGTTGTAGTACACAGCTGGAAATGGCTTCATAAATTAATTATCGGGTAATGTTTCGCCACATTCATAGCAATATTTTGCATTATCAAAATGAACTTGGGAATTACATTTTAGACATTTCTTTTTTGTACTGATAGAGTTGCTTTTCAGGCTGCTTTTGGCAAATTCGGCTGTAACGATTCCGGTAGGAACTGCAATGATTCCGTAACCCATAATCATAACCAATGAGGCTAAAAATTGTCCTATTGGCGATGCTGGCGAGATATCACCATAACCTACGGTTGTTAGGGTTACAATTGCCCAGTAAATACCCATTGGGATGCTGGTAAAGCCGCTTTCTTTGCCTTCGACTACGTACATTAATGAGCCAATAATTACTGCACTAATAACTACAAAATAGATGAATACAAGGATTTTTTCTTTACTGGCTTCCATTGCTTCGCGAAGCTGTATGGATTGCTGTGAGATTTGTGGGATATGTAAAATCTTAAACAATCGGAAGAAACGTAGCACCCTCACAATTGTTAAAACATTTGTAGCAGGAAAAAATATAGATAAATACATGGGTAATATCGCCATTAAATCGATGATTCCATAAAAGCTAAAAACATATTTTATGGGTTTTTGTATCGAAATAATACGTAGAATGAACTCTATGGTAAAGAATACGGTGATTATCCATTCGCAAATAAGAAGTTGTGTATGGTATCTTTGATTGATTCCTTCTACGGTATCCATCATAACCAATAATACGCTTAGTAAAATAAGTCCTAGAAGTACCAAATCGAACAAGCGCCCTAAAACGGTATTGGTACCATAAAGGATGATTTGGGTTTTTTGCCTAAAAAGGTCGTATTTGGATTTTATTCTTGACATATCTGCGAAGATACTGAAAGTTAATATGTATTAAAAATGAATTACTTTTAATGATTTGCTTTTTCTCATGTAATTCTGAATTATGCTTTTGGCATCACGATTGTTTTGCATCGGAATTATGATATTTTTCAGGATTTCGATGTTGGTAATTTGATAGTTTAAATCGTAAAAAGCATAGCCTTTATAAACACCATTTTCTATTAATACTGCGCTGCGCTCGTTTACAGTTCGCCCACGGTCTATTAAAATCATGTTTTTGTTTTCGAAACTATAATCGGTAATAAAGTTTTGAACTCTTGCATTATATTCTTCGGGAGTGATTTCTCCGATACATGCACCGTCGCATTCTTTTATTTTATATTGAAAACATTCTTTCTTAGTGAGATATAAACCAGTCAGTTTTTGGCACAATTTGTATTTATCGGTGATGAAAAACAAAGCGTTTTTTCCTTCTTGTAAACTTCCGTAAGAGGTGATTTCTTTTTTGCGTCCGTCGGTTTTCTGAAGTTTTAAGTTTAGATAACCGTTTTTGTCTTTTTCGGCGTATAATGAAAGCGGAAAAATAGTTTTTTTCTGCGAACGATTGTATTTGGGTTTATTGACTTTTATTTCTTCGCTTTCTTTTAAAAGCGCAATAAGTTCGCTTCCTGTTTCATCATAAGTTACTGTAAATACTTCGGCTTGGATTTTTTTGCTTTTGGTATTCGTTCCTGTAAAATGCTGATTGATGCGTTTTTTTATGTTTCGGCTTTTGCCAATGTATATTAAATTTCCGCTTTCGTTATGAATGTAGTATACACCTGTTTTTGTAGGTGCTTGCGCTACAATATCTAATAACTTTGGCGCAATTCCTTTTTCGACTTCTAGTTTTATGAAGTCTTTTATGATTGTTTTTTCGGTATCTTTTTCCAGAAGCATTTTGAACAACTTTACTGTTGCCATTGCATCACCATTGGCACGATGTCTGTCGGCCATTGGAATTCCTAGTGCGCGAACTAGTTTTCCTAAGCTATAAGAAGGTTGTTCTGGAATTAATTTTTTGGCAAGTTCGACTGTACAAAGCGTTTTGGCTTCGAAATCATAACCTAAACGGCGAAATTCTGTGCGTAAGATTCTGTAATCAAAAGAGGCGTTATGTGCTACGATAACACAATCGGAAGTAATTTCTATAATTCGTTTAGCAACTTCAAAAAACTTTGGTGCTGAACGTAGCATTGCATTACTAATACCTGTAAGTTTTACAACAAATGGCTGAATGGGAATTTCCGGGTTCACCAGACTAATGAATTGGTCGACTACTTCATGACCATCAAATTTATAGATGGCAATTTCGGTAATTCCTTCTTCATTAAACTGTCCTCCAGTTGTTTCTATGTCTAGTATTGCGTACATTATCAATGTCAATTTCAAAAATCAATTTCAATATCAAAGTCAATAATAATCCTTAAAATTACTATTGTCGTTGTGATTGTTATTGACTGTTTTTATTTATTATCATTTTTGATGAAATTGCAATAAGTTGTTCTACTTCAATTAGAAGTTTATTTCTTTTATCGTTATCACCTTCTTTAATATAATTCAGAATTTTTAATGAGTTTCTTGATTCTTTTAACTCTTTTGCTACTAATGAAACTTTAAAAATAAAATCTTTATCAGTAATTGTACCTTGGGCTTCTCCAAAATTTAAGGAAGCGCTTCCGGATGATCTGATTAATTGATTTTTATAATATTCATTTTCAAATAATTTCTCCAATTGCCTTGTAAAGAAAATACATTCTCCTGCAAAACGAACTAACCTATCATCAAAATTGAATATTTTTTCCATTAAGTATTGTTTTTTGCAATTGATATTGATTTTTGAAATTTATCTCCCTCCAAATATACTACTTCCAATTCTAACCATGGTACTTCCACATTCTATGGCAAGTTGGTAATCTCCGGACATTCCCATCGAAACAGTATTCAGTTTACAGTTTACAGGTTTTGTAGCTTGTAAAGAGTCAAAAATAGACTTTAAATGTGTGAATTCTTTTTTTATTTGGTTTTGATTTTCTGTAAAAGTTGCCATTCCCATTAAACCTAAAATTTGAATGTTTTTCATATTATGAAAATCTTCTGAGGCTAGGAGTGATGTGAGTTCTTTTTCGTCAAGACCAAATTTTGTTTCTTCTTCGGCAATATGCATTTGAAGCAGGCAATCTATAACTCGGTTGTTTTTTAACGCTTGTTTATTGATTTCCTGCAATAATTTTAAACTATCAACACCATGAATCAAGCTTACAAACGGAGCCATAAATTTTACTTTATTTGTTTGTACATGTCCAATCATGTGCCATTGGATGTCTTTTGGCATTTCTTCCCATTTGTCTGCCATTTCCTGGATTTTATTTTCTCCAAAAATGCGTTGACCAGCTTCGTAGGCTTCCATTAAATCGGTAACGGGTTTGGTTTTAGAAACCGCAACTAATGTTACATGTTCTGGTAGAGAAGCTTTTATGGTACTTAGATTTACTTTAATAGACATTGTCTTTTTGTTTTTTATGAAATGATAAATTGCTTTGAGATTTTCTCTGCTTTTTTACTTTCACTATAATCATAGAATCCTTCGCCAGATTTCACTCCTAATTTCCCAGCTCTAACCATATTTACCAATAAAGGACAGGGTGCGTATTTAGGATTTTTGAAACCGTCGTACATTACATTTAAGATTGCTAAACATACGTCAAGACCAATAAAATCGGCTAGTTGCAATGGTCCCATCGGGTGTCCCATTCCTAGTTTCATTACTGTATCTATTTCGTAGACACCTGCTACTTTATTATATAACGTTTCGATTGCTTCGTTTAGCATAGGCATTAAAATTCTATTTGCCACAAAACCTGGATAATCGTTTACTTCAACTGGAGTTTTACCTAGTTTTACAGATAATTCCATGATGATTTTGGTAACTTCATCGCTAGTATTATAACCGCGAATAATTTCTACCAATTTCATAATTGGCACCGGATTCATAAAGTGCATCCCGATAACACGCTCTGGATGAGTTACAACAGCTCCGATTTGTGTTATAGAAATAGATGAAGTATTGGTCGCTAAAATTGTATTATGCGAACAAGCTTCGTTTAATTGCTTAAAAATATTCAGTTTTAAATCGATGTTTTCTGTTGCTGCTTCTACAACTAAATCAACACCTACAACACCATCTTTGATATCGGTATAGGTAATAATATTAGTTATTGTTTTAGCTTTTTCTTCTTCAGTAATACTTCCTTTTGCAAGCATTCTGTCTAAATTAGCGGCAATAGTTGCCATTCCTTTATCCAACGATTTTTCGGAAACATCAATTAGTTTTACTACAAAACCACTTTGTGCAAACGTATGAGCGATTCCGTTACCCATTGTTCCTGCACCGATTACAGCAATTGTTTTCATATTATTTAAGTACTATATTTTATAATTTTAGCCACAAACTCACAAATTAATTCGTGAATTTATGGCTAACTTTTTTAAGATTATTTTATTTGTTAAAACAGTCAATAATTTGGTAAGCTACTCTTAAAGCATCTGTTGCTTGTTCAAGAGTTACCACTGGAGCTGTATTTGTATTGATTGCATTTGCAAAAGATTCTAATTCATCAAGAATTGCGTTGTTTTGCTCTACATCTGGATTTGTAAAATAGATTTGTTTTTTTACACCTTCAGCATTTTGCAAAATCATATCAAAATCACCTGGAACTTCAGGAGCATCTTTCATACGAACAACCTCACACTTCTTTTCTAAAAAGTCAACCGAAATATAAGCATCTCTTTGGAAAAAACGTGTTTTACGCATATTTTTCATCGAAATTCTGCTTGCTGTTAAGTTGGCAACACAACCGTTTTCAAATTCAATTCGGGCATTGGCAATATCTGGAGTGTCGCTAATAACTGAAACTCCACTAGCATTGATACTTTTTACTTTAGATTTTACGACGCTTAAAATGGCATCGATATCATGAATCATTAAATCTAAAACTACAGGAACATCTGTACCACGAGGATTAAATTCGGCCAAACGATGTGTTTCTATAAACATCGGATTTTCAATCATGTTTTTTGTCGCTATGAATGCTGGATTAAAGCGTTCTACATGTCCTACTTGACCTTTTACGTTATATTCTTTTGCTAAAGCGATAATTTCTTCAGCTTCTTCAACAGTATTCGAAATAGGTTTTTCGATAAAGATATGTTTTCCTGATTTTATGGCAACTTTAGCACATTTATAATGAGATAATGTTGGGGTTACAATATCAATTACATCTACAGCGTGTATTAACTTGGCAATTGTATTGAAATTTTTATAACCGAATTCTTTGGAAATTTTCTCGGCGTTTTCTTGATTTTGGTCATAAAAACCAACTAATTCATATTTATCAGATTGTTGTAATAAACGTAAATGTATTTTACCTAAGTGACCAGCACCTAAAACTCCTACTTTTAACATGAGAATGTATTTTTAACAAAAATATAATTTATTTGTTGAAAGTGAAAGTGAATGCTTTAAAGTTTTAGTAATTTAATATTTAAGAATCAATATTTGAATTACTATTTACTTTCTTATTTTTACCAAAAATTAAATAATAAACATTGAAAGACACTGCCAAACATCAAGGACTTCGGAATCAATTAGTAAGCACTTTACAACAAAAGGGAATTACCGATAAAGCTGTTTTGGAAGCGATAAAAAAAATTCCAAGACACCTTTTTTTGAACTCTAGCTTTGAAGATTATGCTTATCAGGACAAGGCTTTCCCGATTGGTGCGGGGCAAACTATTTCTCAACCTTACACTGTTGCGTTTCAATCGCAGCTGTTAGAAGTTAAAAAAGACCATAAAGTATTAGAAATTGGTACTGGGTCAGGGTATCAAACTGCAGTATTATATATGTTGGGTGCCAAAGTATTTAGTGTCGAAAGACAAAATGAACTGTTTAAAACAACATCTGTTTTATTTCCTAAATTAGGAATTCGTCCGAAACACCTTTCTTTTGGAGATGGTTATAAAGGATTACCTACTTATGCACCATTTGATAGTATAATTGTAACTGCCGGAGCGCCATTTATTCCGCAACCATTAATGGCACAATTAAAAATAGGAGGAAGGTTAGTAATTCCGCTAGGAGAAGACGTTCAGATTATGACGTTGTTAATTCGTAAAAACGAAACACAATTTGAAAAACATGAGTTTGGAGAATTTAGATTCGTTCCTTTATTAGAAGATAAAAACTAAAATATTTTTGGTATTGTTAGCCAAAAAGTAAAGAATTTTACCATTAAGAAATTAAGTTTCTTTAAACTTCAGATTTCTTAATGGTTTTTTTAGCTACAGATTTTTCAGATTAAAATGATTTCTCGATTAAGTATCTTAGTTTTATTTTAG